>JAPPKP010000348.1 GCA_028819955.1 Rhodospirillaceae bacterium
GTTCTCAGCGCTCGACGGCAAGGTGCCAGAAGGCCAGTAGAAAAAGGCCTAACAGGGAGGCACCTATTACCGTGCGGGACCTGCGCAAGCGGGTCCCGCAAGGACGCCTCCGACAGGTCTGACACGCTGCCGTGGAAGAGAGCGGGAGCGGGGCGCCTGCCGCATTCGAGGTCGTCGGACTAAGAAAGCATTTCGGCGCCACGATTGCCCTGGATGACGTGTCGCTCGCCGTCGGGTCGGGCGACGTTCATGCGTTGCTCGGCGAGAACGGTGCCGGTAAATCCACACTCGTAAAAATTCTCAGCGGACTTGTCCGCGCCGACGCCGGCGACATCCATTTGTTCGGCGAGCCCGCCCGGCTCGGCGACCCGCGCACCGCGCACCGCGTCGGCATCCAGACCGCCTATCAAGAGATCTCGCTGATCAAGGACCTCACGGTCACGCAGAACATGCTGCTGCCCTACGAGCCCGCGTACCCGGGTGGGCAGGTGCGCAGGCGGCGATCCGAAGAGCTGGTGCGCCAAATGCTCGGGACGCTGGGCCTCGACGACATCGACCCGCGCGTGGAGGTCGCGACGCTCGATCTCTCCACGCAGCAGCGGATCGAGATCGCCCGCGCCATCTCGCGTGAGCCGAGGATCCTGCTGCTGGACGAGCCGACCTCGGCGCTCTCCGGCAAGGATGTCGAGTGGCTGCACGGTCAGGTCAGCGCGTTGCGGGAGCGCGGTGTCACCACGGTGTTCATCTCCCACCGCATGCAGGAGGTCCGGCGCTTCTGCGACAACCTGACCGTGCTGCGCAACGGCGCCAACGTGGGGAGCTTCGCGGTCGCCGACATTTCTGAGGAGGAGGTCATCGCGCTGGTGATCGGCCGCTCGCTGGCCGCGACCTTCCCCGAGAAGCCGCAGCGTGCAGCGGGGGAGCCGGCGCAGCCGGTCCTCGCCGCACAGGGCCTCGCGGCTGGCGGCAGGCTCAAGGACGTGTCGTTCGAGTTGCGGCCCGGCGACGTGCTCGGCATCGCCGGGCTCGAGGGGATGGGTCAGCGTGAGCTGTTCCTCTCGCTGTTCGGCATGATCAGGCCCACGGCCGGCACGGTCTCGGTTTACGGCAAGCCGGTCACCCTGAAGTCGCCACGCGATGCGCTCCGCGCCGACATCGGCATCAGCCTGGTGCCGGAGGAACGCAAGACGGAGGCGCTGGCGCTGGAGATGACCGGGCGGGAGAACGTCTCGCTGCCCATCATCGAGCGGTTCCGGCGTTTCGGGGTCATCGACACCGCTGCGGAGGCCGCGGCCGTCGCTCGGGTTCTGGACCTGGTGCAGGTGGACCGCCGCGCGCTCCATACCGCCTGCAAGGTCTTCAGCGGCGGCAACCAGCAAAAGCTCGCCATCGCCAAGTGGCTGCTGACCGAGAACCGAATCCTGCTCATGTACGACCCGACCCGCGGCGTCGATGTCGGCACCAAGGCCGAGATCTACGTGATGATCCGTGCCTATGCGAGCGCGGGCGGCGCAGTGCTGTTCTACTCCACCGACGTGTCGGAGCTGGTCAATCTCTGCGATGAGGTGAAGGTCGTCTATCGAGGCCGCGCGGCGGCGACGCTGAGCGGCGATGCGCTCTCGGAGCCCGCCGTCATGCGCGCGGCGCTGGGCGAGGGCGGATCGCCGTGAACGGCAGACCGCTGTTGCCCCTGCCGCCCTTCGATCGCGTCAGCGTGCCTGCCGTGAACTGGCAGCGCCAGCGCGGCCTGCTGATCTCGGTCGGTGTTTTCCTTGTGATGCTGATCATCCTGCAGCTCGTGAAGGGCGAGGGGATCAACTACTTCGACGTGAGCTCGATTACCACGGGCGCGACCACGCTGGCGCTCGCTGCCGTGGGCGAGACCATCGTCATCCTGGCGGGCGGCTTCGACTTGTCCGCGGGCGCGGTGATCTCGCTGGTCAACGTGATGATCATTCAGTTCCTCGGCGGCGGGTCCGAGTTCTCCTCCGATGTCGCTGCGCTTTCCGGCGCCGAGTTCATCGGGGCGGCGCTCGCGCTCGCGCTTGCGGTGGGCGCTGTGATCGGAGCGATCAACGGTTTTCTGATCGCCTTTCTCGGTCTGTCGGCGATCGTCGTGACGCTCGCCACGATGTTCATCGCGCAGGGAGCGGCCCTGCTGGTGATGACCCACGCGGGCGGCGAGGCGCCGTGGGAGTTCAGCATGTTCTTCACCGGCGAGGCCATCGCCGGCGTGCTGCCAGCGCCCATCGTCGTGCTCGCGATCGTCATCGTGCTCTGGCTTGCGCTTCGGAACTCGCGGCTGGGGACCGGAATCTACGCCATCGGCAGCGACGAGAAGTCGGCGCTGGCGAGCGGCACCGACGTGCGGATGACGAAGTTTTGGACCTACACCATCGCCGGCGTCTGCTACGGCGCCGCCGGCATGTTCATGACCGCCCAGATCGGCGCGGGCGACCCGCTGATCGGCGCCAAGTTCCTGCTGAAGATATTTGCGGCCGTGGTCATCGGCGGGACGCTGATCGGCGGTGGTCGCGGCGGCTGCGTCGGCACCGTGTTCGGCGCGCTGACGCTCACCATCATCCTTACGATCTTCCTCCTGCTCGGCATGCGCACCTGGTACGTGCCGCTCGCGGAGGGCGCGATCCTGATCTTCGCCGTGCTAGGGCTCTCGATGAGTCGAGACTTGCCGGTGGTCGATGCCGTGCGCGGTTGGCGGCAGGCGCTCCGTACGCGCTGGCGGGCGCCGGTCATGCCGTCGGCCGGCCTGGGGGGCGACGGGCTTCTGCAGGACCTGCTGGGCCGAGTCGGTACGCGCGGCGGCGAAGCTTCGGGGCAGCCCGCGCAGCCGGCTGGCTGGCTCACCCGCAACCAGGCCACGCTCCGCTACATCTCCCCCACATACGTCATGTTCGCCGTCATCGTGATCGCCACGGTGGTGCTCTTCGGCGAGAACCTGTCGGCGCTCGAATATCTCAACGTCCTGCTGCTCTTCACCGCCTTCCTCGCGATCCTGGGCTTGGGCCAGGGGGCGGTCATCATCTCGGGCGGTCTCGATCTCTCGGTCGCGTGGGCGATCACCTTCCCTGCGATCGTCGTCACCACGTTCTGCTTCGGCGAGAACGGCCCGGCCTATTGGGCGGTGCCGCTGGCGCTCGCGATCGGACTCGCGATCGGCTGCCTGAACGGCCTCATGATCGTGCTCTTCAGGCTGTCGCCGATCATCGTGACGCTGGCGATGGCCGGCATGCTCGAAGGCATTTCGCTCATCTTCAGCGATGGCGCGCCCATCGGCGGCTCGCCGCCGGTGCTGCGCTGGTTCGTGTCGGGCCGGCTGCTCGGCATCGCGCCCATCGGCTGGTTCCTGATTGCCTTTGCGATCGTGGCGACGATCTTCCTCAACCGGACCGCCTTCGGGCGCAGGCTCTACACGGTGGGGAACAGCGTAACCGTGGCCCGGCTTTCCGGCGTCTGGACCGGCTCGGTCATCGTCGGCGCCTACATGCTGAGCGGCTTCTGCTCCGCGCTGGTGGGCGTCCTGCTCTCGGGTTTCAGCGGGCAGGCGTTCTTCGGCATGGGCGATCCGTTCCTGCTGCAATCCATTGCGGTGGTGGTGCTGGGCGGTACGCTGATCACCGGCGGGCGCGGCCACTTCGTCGGCATCTTGGGCGGCGCCTTGCTGTTCACGGCGCTCGGCTCGCTGCTGACAGGAACGATGCTGCCCGAGGCGGTGCGCAGTATCATCTACGGGCTTGTTTTGCTCGGCGCTATCGTCGCGCTCCGGGAGCGCGCGGATGGATAACGCGCTTCGAGAGCGCGCAGACGCCTGAGCTAGTGTCAGGAGTGCGTGAACGCGCAAGGCAAGGGGCGCAGGCTGGCGAAACCCGCCGCGATGCGGTGACAGAGGGAGGCGAAACCATGGCCACGAAGAAAGACATTCAAGTTTGTTTCAATCCCCACTTCGATTCGGTCTCGCTCTGGATCGGATCGTTCGGAGGCGCCGATTCACCGTGCGACATCTCGCGCGGCGTGTTCGCGGCGCGGCAGGGGGTGCCGCGAATCCTGGAGATGATGGACCGCTACGGCATCAAGACCACGTGGGACATCACCGGCCACTCGATCGAGAGCTTTCCGAAAGAATCGGAGCTGATCGTGAAGTACGGCCACGAGCTGGGCGTTCACGGCTACACCCACGAGAACCCGCTCGCCATGTCCCGCCAGCAGGAGGCCGACGTGCTCGACAAGTGCATCGAGCTGGTGACCGACCTCTGCGGCGTGCGCCCGGTCGGCTACGTGGCGCCGTGGTGGGAGCTCAGCCCCAACACCATCGACCTGTTGCTTGAGCGCGGTTTTCTCTACGACCGCAGCGTCATGGAGGACGACTATACGCCGCACTACCTGCGCAGCGGCGATAGCTGGACCAAGATCGACTACACCCAGGAGGCCAAGACCTGGATGAAGCCCTGGCAGCCGGGGGAGGCGGTCGACCTGGTCGAGCTGCCGGCGAGCTGGTACCTCGACGACGCGCCGCCCATGATGTTCGTCAAGACCTTCCCGAACAGCCACGGTTGGGTCAACCCACGGGATGTCGAGGATATCTGGCGCGACCAATTCGACTGGATCTACCGCCACTATGACTATGCGATCTATACCTGCGTGATCCATCCGGATTGCGCGGGCAAGCCGCAGGTGCTGATGATGCTGGAGCGGCTCTTCGATCACATGCTGGCGCACACGGGTGTGCGCATGATCACGATGCGGGAGATGGCGGAGGACTTCAAACGCCGGCATCCCTTCAACGGCACGACCGAAGGCGCGCCGGCGGCGGAATAGACGGAGTACGCGGGCCGCTCTGCCACCGGCGCCGTCCTCGGGCGCCGGCGGTGGCGGCGAAATGCCAGAAGCGCAGCGAAAGGAGCTTCCATGTCGACCGGATCCCTCGCGGAGATTCCGCTCATCGACCTCAGTCCCTATTTTGCCGGCGACGTTGCCGACAAGCGGCGGGTCGCGGATGAGATCAGCCGAGCCTGCGAGCGGATCGGCTTCTTCATGGTCTCGGGTCACGGGGTGGACCCGGCGCTTATCGATAGGGCGCGCCGCGAATCCGTGGCGTTCTTCGGCCTGCCGATGGAAGAGAAGCTCGCCATCAGGAAGCCGGAGGGCGATCTGGCGGTCCGAGGCTACGAGCCGGTGGGCACGGAGCACCTCTCGGCAACGATCGGCGTGGAGGCGCCGCCCGACCTGAAGGAATCGATCTCGTTCGGGCCGATCGACGTGCCGGACCATCCGTCCTGCCACACCGAGGCGGCCGCGCCCTGCTACGCGCCCAATATCTATCCGCAGCAGCCGTCGGGGCTCCGCCAGACGATCGAGGACTATATCCGGGCCCTGGACCTGCTGGGGTGGCACCTGCACCGGCTCGCGGCCATCGCCTTCGATCTGCCCGAGGACCACTTCGACGCCATGCTCGTAAGGGGGTTCAGCATCCTCCGCGTGCTGAACTATCCCGAGCAGAAATCGGCACCCAAGGAAGGGCAGCTTCGCGCCGGCGAGCACTCGGACTACGACAACCTCACCATTTGCCTGATCGAGGACAAGCCGGGCGGCTTGCAGGCACGCGGCCCGGACGGCACCTGGGTGGACGTGCCGGCGATCCCCGGCTCGTTCGTGGTCAACATCGGCGATTTCCTGATGCGCTGGACCAACGACCGCTGGAAGTCCACGCGGCATCGCGTGCTCAACCCGCCGCACGCGTCCGGCGACCGCATGTCATTCTGCCACTTCATCGAGCCCAACTACGACGCGCTGATCGAGTGTCTGCCGACCTGCAGCGGGCCGGACCAGCCGGCGAAATACCCGCCGATCACCGCCGGCGACTACATGCTCGAAAAATTCTCCAGCCAGGAGAGCGGCCAGGAGTGGAGCGACGAGGACAGCCGCAAGTTCGGCACCGGAGACACCGAGACGCGCTTCACTCACTGACGCAGCGTCGACACTGCGCGGGCGTCCGCCTTCGTTGCGGCGCACTGCACCGGCCGGTACAGTTCTATTCCAGCCGCAAGACGACGACGGCGCGTCAACGCTTGGCTCGCAAGGGTAGGTGACGCGCCAAAGCCGGCGTTTCGAGTGAGACGCGCCCCAAAGCAGTTGAGGCAGCATTCGTCACACATTTGGCGCGGATGTTCGAGGATAAGACCCTTGCGAACTTGGGGTTGAGCTTTCGGATAAGGGAGACGAAGCGATGGCAATTGGCAACTCTGTCAAGGAGACCGAGCGCTATCTCGACGTGATTGAGCGCTTCAATCCTGAAATCAATGCGGTCCTGACCACGACCCCGGAGATGGCGCTCGAAATGGCTCATCAGGCCGATAAGGCTGCCGATGACGGCGAGTGGCTTGGGCTCCTGCACGGCGTGCCGATGCTGACAAAGGACTGCCTCAATGTCGCGGGTACGCGAACGACGTTCGGCTCGGGAATGTATCGGGACAATATCGCCAATTCGGATTCCGAAGTCGTCCGACGCATCAGGAATTCGGGTCCTGTCTTCCTCGGAAAAACCAATCTGCCCGAGTTTTGCTACGGCGCGACGACTCATAACGTCCACTACGGCAATTGCTTGAACCCCTGGGATACGACGCGGATACCCGGTGGCTCGAGCGGAGGCACCGCGGCGGCGCTGGCATCCGGCATGTGCCGCATAGCGTTCGGATCCGACACCGGCGGCTCCGTCCGGGGTCCGTCCGCCCTCTGTGGTATCTCGGGCATTCGCCCCACCGTCGGCCGCATCCCCAACACCAATGCACTGGCGCTCACGATCCATGCCGACACCATCGGCATGATGGCGCGGACGGTGCCGGACGTCGCGCGGGGCTTTGCCGCGATCGCCGGGTACGACCCCGACGACACGCTCAGCGAGGACGTGCCCCTGGAGAACTTTCTGCCGACGCTGCGAGACGGCATCGAGAATACCAGAGTCGGGCTTCCCTCCTCCTATTACTTCGAGAACTGTGAGCCCGACGTCGTTGCACGCGTCATGGAGGCCTCGAAAGTCATCGAAGCCTGCGGTGCCACGCTGGTCGATATCGACATCGAGGGCGCCGAAGAGGCGCGGGTCGCCGTGGGTCCCACCTTGCTGGCGATCGACATGGCAGACATGCATCGCGATGGCCTGAAGAATCATCCGGAAGAGTACGGCGATGAAGTCCTAAGACGCCTCCGTTCCGGCGAACCGTTCAAAGGGACGGACTATGCGAACGCGCTGAGAACTCTGATCCGCTGGAAGCATCAGTTCAAACGCGTCTTTCAAGAGGTCGACATGTTGCTGACGCCGACGACGCCGATCGTTGCGCCGAAGTGGACTGACGCAGAGGACCTGCAGAAGTCGACCCACCTGATCCTGCGCAACTGCTTCGGCTTTGGTTACGCGGGCCTGCCCTGTCTCAACGTTCCTGTCGGGCTCGATTCTCAAGGCATGCCGGTCGGCATGCAGCTGACGGGCAAATGGTTCCAGGAGCCGCTGTTGTTCCGTGCGGGCGTCGCCTACCAGGAGCGCACCGAGTTTCACAAGCTGAGGCCTAAGCTTTCCGCTTAGGCCGTGGCGCGGCGTGTCGCACGTCCGTCAAAGACGGACCCGCTCTATAGCCCGGCCTCCCCACCGACCGTGTTGTCCGATCCGAACGGCACGCGCCTGCGAAAGTCCGCTGCCATCTCCGCGTGCGTCACCATTCTGACGCCCTGATGTCTGAGGATATGGTCGACGAGCCGCTCCAGCGCCAACATGACGTGAGGCTTGGCCGCAGCATCGGGATGGAGCGCCAGGGGGTATATGGCGTAGTCGTGGTTGCGGTAAATCCAGTCGAAGTAGTCGAGCCAGATCTGGCCGATCTCCTGTCCCGTGATCCAGCCGTGGCTGTTGGGCGCGGTCTTGACGAACATCGTCGGCGGCGCGTCGTCCAGATGCCAGCTAAGGGGGATTTCGACGATGTCGACTTCCTTCCCGGGAACCCAAGGCTTCATCCAGTCAGCGGCATCTCTCGTATAGTCGATCTTGGTCCAGCTATCTCCGGTCCGCAGGTAATAGGGGAAACAGTCCTCCTCCATCATGCTGAACTCGTGCGAGAAGCCGCACTCCAGCAGCAGGTCCACGGTGATGGGGGTGAATTCCGCCCACGGTGTCGCGTAGCCCCTTGGCCTTTCGCCGGTCAGCGCCTGGCAAAGTTCGATGCTCTTTTCGAGAACGTCCCTCTCCTGCTGGGGGCTCATGGCGAGCGGGTTTTCGTGAGAGTAGCCGTGCACGCCGACCTCGTGGCCGTCCTTCGCGATCATCTCGGCCGCTTTCGGGAAGCTTTCGATCGAGTGTCCGGTGATGTGCCACGTCGTCGTGATGTTGTAGCGCCGGAAGAATTCCAGGAGCCGCGGGACTCCGCGCTTCGCCGCAAAGACGCCTCGCGAAATGTCGCAGGGCGAATCGGCGCCGCCGAACGAGCCGAGCCAAAGGGATACGGCGTCGAAGTGGGGGTTGAAGCAAACCTGGATGTCTTTTTCTGCCATCTTTCAGTTCTCCTTTGGCCATCATTCGCCGGCCGCAGTCTGCCCGTCGTCGCCGGCACGTCGGGTACGCCATATGCGTCGGCGCACGTTGAGTCCGCCCGTTCTGCTCAACTGGGCGAGAGACACGGCAATTATGAGTGCGCCGCCGTAAAAGAAGCTCTGCACAAACGTGGGCAGTCCGAGGATAGCGAGCCCCGTTATGCCGGTGACGAGGAAATACACGGAGAGGAACGCACCCCACGGATTGAACTGACCGGGCATGATCGTGGTGGAGCCGAGAAACGCCGCCGCGAAGGCCGGAAGCAGCATCGTGAGCGCCGACGTGGGGTCGACGCCGCCGGCTGCGCCCGCATACATGATGCCGGCAACGGCGGCCAACACGCTGCAGGACACGAAAGACAGCGTCCGAACCCGCCCCACCGCTATACCGTTGAGCTTCGAGACTTCCCTCGACTTACCCACAAACAAATGCTGGCGCCCGATGGGCGTAAATTCGAAGACCAGCCAGACAACCAAGCAAATTCCGACCGCAATGTAGAAGCTGAACGGAAGACCGCCGATGTCGCGATTCGTTATCAGCACCACCAGCCAGTCGGACAGGCCGGTATAGGAGTTCGAATTGCTGATCCATAAGACAATGCCGGCCAATATGGTCCCCATGCCCAGCGTCATGATGAAGCTGTCGATGCCGACGAGGATGCAGAAGAAAGCGTTGACCAGTCCGACCGTGATTGCCATGCCAATGGCAATCCCGATCGCCGGCCCGATATCCATGCCGTACCTGATGTTAAGAACGCCGACGATGTTGCTCGACAGTGTCATCACGGCGGCCACCGACAGGTCGTAGTCACCGCCCCTAAGCGTGACCACCGTCGCAATGGTCAACACGACAATCGGCGCCGCGGAGGCCAGAATTGAAGTCATCGTCCTCGGAACGAGGAACGCGTTGGGGGCCATGATGCCGAAAAATATGATGATCGCGATAAAGCACAGCGGCACGGAGAGCCGCCGCAGGAGTTGACCGTAATCGAGGCGTGTCAGCTCCACGGTCGCACCATCGCACGCAGGGTGGCTCGGCCTGCCACGCTCAAACCCTCGCTTCGACCGGCCGGTTCATGGAGGCCAGGCGCGAGCCCCATTCGTAGCAGGCTTCGCCAATGGAGCGCTTGTTGACCTCTGCTCCGCTCAGTTCCGCCCGTATGAAGCCTCCGCCGAAGACCAGAACCCGGTCGCAAATTTCTGCCAATTGCTCCCAGTCGGAGCTCGCGATGAGGACGGTGCCACCCGCCCTCGCGAACTGGTCGAGCAGCTCCAGAATGTCCTCGTGGGCCGCGATGTCGACCGCTTGCGTCGGCTCGTCGAGCAGGAGCACGCGCTTGCCCGCCGCCAGCCACTTTGCGACCAGCACCTTCTGGCGGTTGCCGCCGCTCAGCGTCTTGAGCAAGGCGTTCATGGCCGGCGTGATGATTCCGTACCGGGCAACCGTGTCCTTCGCCGCCGCGCCGAGCCTGGGCCGCGAGATCCACGGATTGATGCCAGCGCGCGGCTTGAGCAGCTGGACGGTGAGATTGTCCGTTACCGAGAGCTCGAGCGCCACACCGGCCTTGTCTCGCTCGAGGGGAACCAGGCCTACTCCCATCCTGACCGCGTTCTCGGGATTGTGGCGCTTGAGACTTGCACTCACGCCTTCGACCCTGAGCTCCCCGGATGCGTTCTCCTTGAGCCCGAAGAGCGCTTGATTGACATCGGCGTAGCCGGAGCCGACGAGCCCGGCGAAGCCCACGATTTCGCCCGCCTTCGCCTCGAAGGAAACGCCATCGAGTCCGGACGCGGTCAGATCGGCCGCGCTCAGGCGAGGCTCCCCGGCCGAACGCGCCTCTCTCGGTCCGGCCTTGTCGAGACTGTGCCCCACGATCATTCGTACGATCTCGGAGGGCTCCGTCGACGCGGTCTCGACCCTCCCGGCCACTTCGCCATCGCGCAGGACTGTCGCGACGGTTGTGACCTCCATGATCTCGTCCAGGTCGTGGGAGACGAGCATCAACGCATGGCCGGCTTCGGCAAGCGAGGCAAATGTGCGGTACAGATCCTGCTTTTCGTCCAGGCTCATCGCCGCGGTCGGCTCGTCGAGAATCAACACACGGCGGCCATCGGAATCGACGCGGCGGCCACCGGAGTCGGATCCGGATACCTCTCTGACGGCCCTGGCAATGGCGACCAACGCGCGGTCTCCCAAGCTGAGGGTCGAGACCGGATCTTCCGGTCGTCGGTCGATCGAGTATCGCTCCAGGACGTCTCTGGTCGCGCGGGCCATCTGCTTCCGCGACTGCTTCCGCCTTCCCGAAGCGATCTCGGAGACGAAGAGATTCTCCAGAATCGATATTTCCGGGATGAGGGCCTTGTCCTGATGGACGAAGCTCAGACCGAGGCCGCGCGCTTCCCCCGGCTTGAGCGGGAAGCTGAGCGGCGAGCCCCACAGCGTCGCGGCCGCCCCGGCGTCCGGCTCGTGGTAGCCTGAGAGAATCTTGATGAGGGTCGACTTGCCCGACCCGTTCGCGCCGAGCAAGCCGTGAATTTGGCCGGGGATGAGGTCTAAACCAACGTCCTTGAGAACCGTGTTGTTCCCGAAGGTCTTGGATAGACTCTCAATCCCCAGCGCGACTTCAGAAGCCGACGTCACGACCGATGTTCGCGGTCGAGCGTCCCACTAAAAGCCGAGGCCTATTCCTCGAGGCCCCAAAGTTTGAAGAACCCTTGCCTGACCTTGTCCCCATAGCCGACCGAGTAGGCGGCGGGAGTGCCGGCTTCGGTCACGTTCGACGAGTCCCAGATGCGCATCGGTATCTTCCGATCGACCGGCGGGTTCTCTTCGCCGAGCAGGAGCCGCGCGGCCAGGTCAAGGAGCGACAGTCCGATGTGTTCGTTGCTCTCGCCGACATCCATCAGCACGTAGTCGCCCTTGGCAATCTCATCGAGGACCGATGGCGTGCCCGCATAGGTGACGACATGAACCGTGCCGGGATCCGCCAACTGCCTGAGCACCGGCACGATGTAGGGCGTCTCGGGATCATAGAGCGGCAGGATGTAGTTGAGCTCCGGGTCGGCCAGCATCGCGCCCCGCACCGCAGCGGGCACCGTGGTCGCCCATTGCGCCACGGTCGCATTCGCAATCGAGATTTCACAGTTCGGACAGTACTTTTCCAGCCCGTCCACGATCGCCTTGGTCTGAACCGGCGAACCGGTGATTTCGTCGGACTTAATGATCAGCACGTGCGCATTGCCCTCTGAGTGCAACGCGGTATACGCCGCTTGCAGAAGGCCGCAGATTTCGTAGGGCGCACCCACCGTCGCCTCGACATTGGCTGAGATACCCTGCGTGAGACCGGAGGCGTGGGAATCCATGACCTTGATTCCTGCGGCCTTGGCTTCCGCGAGTTGCGGGCCCAGGAGGCGCGGGTCCGAGCCTCCCGTCAGGTCGATGACCGCAGCGCCATCGGTGATGGCTTGTGCGATCCCCCGCTGATGTTCTGCCAGCGATCCCTGATTCTGCCAATCCTTGAACTGGAAGCCGATGATTGGCTCGAGCTTGCGGATGCTGGAATAGATGCCCTCGGTAAACGGATTGGCGCTCGTCACCGAGATGCCGTAGATCAACTTGCCGCCGAGCGCCGCCTTGATGTCGATGGGGTCTCCCGGCGCCACAAAGTCCGGCTCGCCCCGGTAACTGTTGATCAGCTCCTCGAGCTCGGCTCTGAGTTCGGGCGTCAGGCTCGACTCTTCAGCCGCGACTCCAGATGAGAACCCAAGTAACGCCAAGGAAGCCGTGAGCAGACCAACGGCAGCTAGTCTGTTAAGTTTACCATAGTTCATTGCTCTCCTCCCTGATTTTTGGTTCGTCTTGGAAGCAACGATAAGTGGCATCCAGGTTACGCCGCGGCTTGTCTACGGCGCCACTACAGACACTGGATTGCCATTCGCTTGGAACTTTGGACTACCGGTGAACATCGTGACGTGGTTATCCCACGCGCACTACGCTTGGCCCCCGTCTGAGTTAACACTACAGCCGGCCTATTGCGCACCTATTTCCATGCACTCCCGCCAGCCCATCAAAATTAGCAGAACCAATTTATCCCTACAAGGAAAGCGGAGTAGCTCTGTCGGTAACACGGGATATGTCCGGTCCATGTACCAGATGATCTGTCCGGT
>JAPPKP010000326.1 GCA_028819955.1 Rhodospirillaceae bacterium
GGCGGCTCAGCCCGTTCTTCATCCCGTCGAGCCTGATCAACCTGGCCTCGGGCCATGTCTCGATCCGCTACGGCTTTCGCGGACCCAATCATTCGGTCGTGACCGCGTGCTCGACCGGGGCACACGCCATCGGCGATGCATCGCACCTCATCCTGCGCGGCGACGCGGACGTCATGGTCGCCGGCGGGGCGGAGGCGGGTGTCTGCCATATCGGAGTCGCCGGCTTTGCGGCGGCCCGCGCGCTCTCAACCAATTTCAACGACACGCCGGAGCGTGCGTCCCGCCCCTGGGACGAGGCGCGCGATGGGTTCGTGATGGGCGAGGGCGCGGGCGTGGTCGTGCTGGAGGAGTACGAGCATGCGAAGAAACGGGGCGCGACGATCTACGCCGAGGTCATTGGCTACGGCATGAGCGGCGATGCCCACCACGTGACCGCACCCGCGCCGGACGGCTCCGGCGGCCACCGCTCCATGGCCCACGCGCTCAGGAGCGCAGAGCTCAACACCGACGAGATCGACTACATCAACGCGCACGGCACCTCGACGCCGCTCGGTGACGAAATCGAGCTCGGCGCGGTCAAGCGGCTCTTTGGTGACGACGCAGGGAAGCTCTCGATGTCGTCGACCAAGTCGTCGATCGGACATCTGCTGGGCGCGGCGGGCAGCGTGGAGCTGATCTTCTCCATCCTCGCCATCAACGACAGCGTGGTTCCGCCGACGCTCAATCTCGACAATCCCTCGCCGGGCTGCGATCTCGATCTGGTCCCGCACGAGGCCAAGGAGCGCAAGGTCGAGCGGGCGCTGTCGAACTCCTTCGGGTTCGGCGGCACCAACGCCACGGTCATCGTAGGCCAGCCGACTTAGGGGACGAGCAATGAGGCGCGCCCTCCTATGGCCGCTTACGGGCGTGGCGGTCGTGGTGGGCCTCGCCGTCGTCCTCGCGATTGCAGGTTGGCTCTACGTCCACAGCCAGTTCGACACGCCGGGGCCCGCGCGCGACGAGCGCACCGTGGTCCTGCCGCAAGGGCTGAGCGCCTTCGACATCGCCGATGCGCTGGAGGAAGCAGGCGTCATCGACGATCCGCTGCTCTTCGTCGCAGGCCTCTGGATCGAGGACAAGCAGCACGCCCTCAAGGCCGGCGAGTACGTGTTCGAGGCGCTGGTCACGCCGCGCGGCGTGATGGAGAAGCTGGTCGCCGGCAAGACCGTCGTGCACCGCCTGACCGTCGTCGAGGGCATGACCAGCGCCGAGGTCGTGGCCGTGATCCGCGCCGCGCCGGGGCTCGGAGGTGAGATCTTGAAGGTGCCGGAGGAAGGCTCGCTCCTGCCCGAGACCTATCACTATGCCTTGGGTGACAGCCGCGCCATCCTTATCGAGCGCATGCAGCGAGCCATGGCGCGCCTGGTTGACGCGCTATGGTCGGCCCGCGATCCCGCGCTCGCCCTCGACGAAGCGCACGATGCCGTGGTGCTGGCCTCCGTCGTGGAGAAGGAGACCGGTGTCGCCGATGAGCGGCCGGTGATCGCCGCGGTTTTCCTCAACCGACTGCGCGAGAACATGCGGCTGCAATCGGACCCAACCGTCATCTACGCGCTGACAAGGGGCAAGGGTCCGCTCGGCCGGGCGCTGACCCGGTCCGATCTCCGCATCGAGAGCCCTTACAATACGTACCGTAACAAGGGTCTGCCGCCCGGCCCCATCGCCAATCCGGGGCGCGCGGCGCTCGCCGCAGTCCTCAACCCGGCCGAGACCGACGCCCTCTATTTCGTGGCCGACGGCTCCGGCGGGCATGCGTTTGCGAAGACCCTGGACGAGCACAACCGCAATGTTGCGCGCTGGCGCGCCAAACGCGCTGCGTCAATGAAGTAGCCAGAGGGCGATTTGGGCGGCGCTTCGGGCATATCCAGCATGACCGGTTTTGCGCGGGCGAGCGGCGGCGATGGCGCAGCCGGCTGGAGCTGGGAGGTGAAGAGCGTCAACGGGCGGGCGCTGGACATCCGCTGCCGTATGCCGCAGGGGATGGAGCGGCTCGATCCGGCGGTACGCAGTGCGGTGTCTGCACGGCTTCGGCGCGGCAATGTGACGGTGGGGCTGAGGCTCTCGCAGGCACCGGAAGCTGCTAACTTGCGGGTCAACAAAGCGTGGCTCGACGAGTTGATCGCGTTCGCCGCCGAGTATCGTGGGAGAGCCGACATCGCGCCGCCGCGGCTCGACGGAATGCTGGCGCTGCGCGGCGTCATCGAAACGGCGGAATCGCCCGATAACGCCGAGAGCGCCCTGGACGACGGTGCCGTGCTGGAGACGCTCGACGCTGCACTTGCGGAGCTGGTACGCGAGCGGCAGGCTGAGGGAGCTGCGCTCGCAACCGCGCTGATGGATCGCAGCGAGGAGATTGCCGCACTGACTCAGCGAGCCGAGGCGCTTGCGCCCTTGCGCCGGGAGATGCTCGGCGAGCGGCTGCGCGAGCAGGTGGCGGCGTTGATCGGCGCGGGCTCCACGGTGCCCGAGGATCGGCTAGCGACGGAGCTCGCGCTCCTTGCCGTCAAGATCGACGTGACGGAGGAGATCGACCGGCTCAAGTCCCACTATGCGGCGGCGGAGCGCCACCTACGAGAGGGGGGCGCAGTCGGGCGCAAGCTCGATTTCCTGGCTCAGGAGCTCAACCGGGAGGCCAACACGCTCTGCTCCAAGTCCTCGGATGCGGCACTCACCGAGGTTGGCTTGGCGCTCAAGGCCGCCATCGACCAGTTCCGCGAGCAGGCGCAGAACGTCGAGTAGGCCGTGAGCGTCCCCACCGACAGTTCGGCCTTTGGGCGCCGCGGTCTCTTGCTGGTGCTGTCCTCACCTTCCGGCGCGGGCAAGACGACCATCACCCGCCGCCTAGTCGAGCTCGAAGGCGATGGGGTCGAAATCTCGGTCTCGCACACCACGCGGCTCAAGCGGCCGGACGAGATCGACGGGCGCGATTATCACTTCGTCGACGAGGCCGGGTTCGCGCGCCTGCGGGAGCGCGGGGCGTTCCTCGAATGCGCGGAGGTGTTCGGCCACTGGTACGGCACCGCCCGTGACCCGGTGGAATGCGCGCTGGATGCCGGCCGCGATATCGTCTTCGACATCGACTGGCAGGGTAGCCAGCAGCTCGCTGAGGCGGTGCAGGGCGACTTGATCCGAATCTTCATCTTGCCGCCGTCGCTGGAGGCGCTGGAGCAGCGGCTCAAGCGTCGCGCTCAGGATACGCCTGCCGTGGTCGCCGAGCGCATGAGCCGCGCCGCCGACGAGATGAGCCACTACGACGAATACGACTACGTGGTGGTCAACACCGCGCTGGAGCTGGCTGTCGAGGATGTGCGCGCGGTGCTCCGCGCCGAGCGGCTGCGCCGGGGCCGCCTGAAAGGGCTCGACGCGTTCGTGCGCCGGCTCACGGTCGGCACGAAGCCGCCTCGGGGCTGAGCCGGGCGATCGCTCCCTCCACACCGTCGAGGGCTCCGGGAGCAAGCGCCAGTGCGAGCAGCCGGCGGGAATCCGTGAGGCCTGGAAGGGTGATCCCGTAGCGCGCCGCGCTCGTGAAGCCGAAGCGGCCGAGATAACTCAAAGCGCCCACCGCGACCATGATCGCGTGCCCCTCTGCTGCGGCCCTTTCCAGCGCGGTCCGGACCAGGAGGCCGCCGATTCCGCACCGTTCGTGAGCCGGGTCCACGGCAATTGGTCCCAGCAGAAGCGCGGGCTCCATGTCACCGATCCGCACGGCCCAATGGCGTATCGTGCCGAGAATCCGGCCTTCGGCCTCCGCGACGAAGCATAGGTCGTGCACGGGCTGCAGGCCTTCGCGCAGGCGATAGGAAGGGCGGGCCAGTCGGCTAGTACCGAAGGCGTGGTCCAGCAGGGCCTCGATGTGCGGGCCGTCCTGCGGCCCCTCGGTGCGAATGGAAGGCATGATGACGTTGCTCTCGACGACGGACGGACGTGGTGATGGCACCGCCGTGCCGGTGGCGCGGCGGTGTCAGCCGTCTCGTCGTCGCTCGCGAGTAAAACGCATCATGATGGCTCGCTGACTAGCCTGAAATTCTCTTCGCGGTCAAGATTTGCGCAGCGCTGCCCAGGCGCGAGCGAGCGCGCAGAACTCGGCGACGGAGAGCGTCTCGGCCCGCGCTTCGGGTGAAATGCCAGCGCTCTCAAGCAGCGCCTGTGGGTCCTGCGTGAGGCCGCGAAGCGCGCGGCGCAGCATCTTCCTGCGCTGGCCGAATGCCGCGCGGGTCACGGCGTCGAGGGCGGCGGGGTCCGCCGGCGCGAGCGGTGTTGTGCGGGGCACCAGGCGAACCACCGTCGAGACCACACCGGGCGGCGGCACGAAGGCGCGCGGGCTCACGTCGAACAGGCGCTCGCAGGTGCAGAGCCACTGCGCGCGCACCGAGAGGCCGCCGTAGTCCCGCCCGCCGGTCGCAGTGATCCGTGCGGCCACTTCCTTCTGGAACATGAGAGTCATGCTCTCGATCCGCTCGACCCGCTCCAACCACCGCAGCAGGAGCCGCGTGCCGACGTTGTAGGGGAGGTTCGCAACGATCCCGATTCGGGCGGACCCGAGAGTCGCGATATCGAACGCGAGGGCATCGCCCTCGACGATCGCCAGCCGATCGGGATAGCCTGCCTGGAGCTCGCCGAGCGCGGCCACGCAGCGGCGGTCCCTCTCGACCGCGACGACACGAGATGCACCGGTAGTCAGCAGCGCCCTGGTCAGCCCGCCCGGCCCCGGTCCCACCTCCAATATGAGGGCCGAGGTGCCGGGCCGAGCTGCCCGCGCGATCCTTCCGCACAGGCTGGGATCGAGAAGGAAATGCTGCCCTAGCGCCCGCTTTGGCTGCAGGCCGTGGCGCGCGATGACGGCAGAGAGCGGCGGCAGCGGGGCTTCGCATCCGGCGTCTGCGACATCTGCCGCATCGGGGGCACTTCCGCCGGTCAAATTCGTACGTCGATGAACGCCGATCGGTGCAGGTCGCGCACGTAGCGCCGCGCAAGCATTTCCAGCCTGCGCCCCGCGATATCCTGTCGGATCGCTTCTCGATCTAGCCCGGCGGCAGGCGTGTCCGCAAGCACGGTGCGGCGGTCGATCAGCGAGACGATGTAGTAGCCGTCGAACGCCCGCACCGGAGGAGCGATCGATCCCGGCTCCAGGTCCGCAAGCACGGTCTCGATCTCGCCAGGGAGCTGCCCTTCGACCACCCAACCGATGTCGCCGCCGACGGCGGCGGTGGCGCTCTGCGAGAACTGTTGCGCGATCTGGGCGAAGCTGGCGCCGGCGGTCAGCTGACGGTAGAGGCTCGCGGCGGCGCCGCGGACCTCGGCCTCCCTCTCGCTCGATTCGACCGCCAGAAAGATCTCGGCAACACGGTACTCAGGACGCCCCCGGTTGGCCTCGAGCCGGGCGATCGCCTCGTCGATCTCGCCCTCGCCAACCGAAACCGCTGCACCCAGGCGGCCGCGCACAAGCTTGGACCAGAGGATCTCGGCGCGCAGTTGTTCCGTGACGGATGCGATGTCGAGCCCCTGGCGTCGCAGAAGATCATCGAGCCCGCCGGCGGGGATGCCGTTGCGTTGTTCGACGTTCCGCCGCGCGTTCGCCATCTCAGCCGTGCTGACCCGCACTCCGAGGCGCTCGGCTTCCTGCACCTTCAGTCGTTCGTCGATGAGCGAGCGAAGCACCTGCGGCGCCAGTTGCTGGCGTAGCTCCTCGCTGACCTGCAGTCGGGACGACACGATGGCGATATCGATGCGCGCCACGAGATCGGGGACGGAGATTGCCTCGCTATTGACCACAGCGGCGATCCGCATGGCCCCCTGACCGCTCGCCCGCTCGACGGGTGCCAGCATGATCGGCAATAGCCCGAACAGCAGCAGCGCTGCGCGCGTGATTGGCAGCAATCTCATGGTTACCTCAGCCGGCGTGCTTCAGATTGACGGTCAAGTGCCATACCGTGCCCGGCTCTACGTCTCGGTCGCGCGTGAAGGAGCGCGATACGCCCGTGCCGATGACAATACATTCATCTTCATAGAAAAGACCGACTCGCCAGTTAATGGAAGTGTTGTCTTCGAGGTCGCGCCGGGCCTCGGCGGAGAGCGTCCAGTTGTCGAGAGGAGCCGCCGTGAATCCCATGAGCGCCTCTCTGCCGCCGACGAAGTCCGTCATCATGCTTTCCGGCGGCCGGTCCACATCGGCGAAGCCGAGCCGGGTGCGCAGCCATTCCGGGCCGGCGGTGAGGTCGATTTCATTGCGTTTGACGGTGAAGTCACGGTGGTCGAGACGGAACCGCAGGGAAAAATCGAGCCAGGGCGACGGCTGCACGAGGATGCGGCCAACGTAGTCGGACATCTGATCTTCAAGGCCGCTCCCGGCCTCGAATGGCGAATCCTCATCTGCCCGCGCGCTTTGGCCGATCAGAGCGGTTGCACGGCCTCCGCCCGGGCCGTAAAGGCCGAGGCGGACACCGTAATTGACGCGTGGTCCGGTCTCGATGCGGTCGAGGCCGGTGTGGCGATTGGTGCTGAACAGGTTGGTGTGATCGAACTCCAGATCCCGGCTGTCTTCGTTGGGAATGTCAGAAGGATTGCCGCCTTTTGGGCTGATCACGCCTTGCACGATGGGTTCGATAAGCTGTCGGTACGGACCGATCCGCGAGATGAGCGGATAGCGCCATTCGACGGCAAGCTCGGGCACGAACCGCCCGGCCGTTTCGCTCTTCATGACGCCGTAGGGCTCCCGGAGAGTAATCGGGGTGTAGGCATGATAGAGGTCGCCGCGCAGGTTCGCGTCGACGCGGAAGAGGTGACCGCCCGGCAAGATCGTCGGCCGGTGCCAACCGCCGCTGATCGAGAACCTGCGCGTGTCCGTTCCGTCCAGGCGTTCCAATACCAAGAGGTTGGCGTCGAGCGTGGTGTAGCCGCCTGCATAGTGGGGCCCGCTCACCAAATGTGCATCGAGCAGAGGGAGCACGATCGGGCTTTGGTCTCCCTGCCGTCCGGCCCGGAGATCCTGGAACGAGTAGCCGGCTCCCGACATGTAGCTGCGCCGGTGGAAACGCTCCGCAAAAAGGGTCGTGACCAGATCGTCTTTCGACGAGATGCTGTAGCGGCGCAGATAGGTGTCGTCGAGGGCGCGCTCCAGATTGAAGCCCCAACGCCAGGCCTCGTCGATGTCGAAGAGGCCATGGCCGAAGAGGTGTCCCCGGATTCTGTCACCGTCCTCGTCGGCGGTGAGGGCGCGGGTGATGCTCGCATCGATGGTGAACTGGCCATCCTGCGTGCGCTCGCGATACTCGCCGGTCAGCACGGCACTTTCTAGGGCGGTGAACCGGGGCGAGAAGGTCACATCCCGATCAGGTGCGAGGGACCAGTAGTAGGGAATCGTCACCTCGGCGCCGAGCGCCGTGGAGCTGCTGTAGGACGGGGTCAGGAACCCGCTTTGGCGGGTCACGCTCGGATCGGGATGGCGGAAATAGGGCGTATACAGGATCGGCAAGCCGAAGAACTCGAGCGATGCGTCGCGGTAGGTGATGGAGTGCTCCACCTGATCGTGTATCACGCGCTCTGCCTTGAGCCGCCAAAGCGGCGTCGGAGCGGGATTGTCCGGGCAGAGTTCGCAGGGCGAATACACCGCCCTCCGCATCACCGTGCGGGTGCCACCGACACGTCGGGCGCCGCTCGCGACGAGCCGCGACTGGTCCGTCAACAGGACGCTCAGACGGTGAATCACCCCGTCTCTCAGATCACCGGTGAGCTCGACGGAATCGGCGAACATCACTTCGCCAGTCGGCTCTAGAAGCGCGACGTCGCCCGATGCCGTCACCACGTCGTCGCCGCGTCGGTAATGAATGCGGTCGGCGCGCAGTACACGCTCGCCCTGAGCGACCTCGACATTGCCGGAGGCGATCACCGTATCGGTGGCTTGGTCGTAGATCAGCTCGTCGGCGGTCATCAGGAGATCGCCCGTCATCAGGTCGCCGAGATCGGGCGCGTCGTCCGTCTCTTGCGCACGCGCCTCCAGCGAGGAGAGGGCTAGGAGACACGCGAACACGACCGGCGCGAGGGCCTTCATCATGCTGCCGCTATCCGTCCTCGAGGTGGAACAGGCCTGCGACACCGAGCAATGTAAAAATTCCCGCCGGCGTCCACGCAGCGAGCACCGGCGGCAGCTTGCCGGAAAGGCCAAGGGCGAGCACCAGGTCCGAGATAAAGTAGAGAAGAAAACCGGTGAGCAGTCCGGCCAGGACCAGCACCCAGGTACCCCGCCGCGTGAATCGGAGCGAAAAGGTCGCTGCGATCAGGACCATCGCGCAAAGCAGGAGGGGCCCGGAGAGAAGCGAATGCCAATGCAGGCGGTGCTTCACCGAAGAGAAGCCGGACTCGTCCAACACCTTGATGAAACCGGGCAGCGCCCAAAAAGACAAGGTCTCCGGCGGCGAGAAGCTGTTCTGGATACGCTCCAAGGTGAGGTCGGTGGGCAAGCGAGCATTCGCCCGATGTCGGGCCGGCTCGTCCGGTGCGCTGAAGAGCGCATCCTGCAGGTTCCAATACCCGTCTTCCAGCCGGGCCTCGGCGGCGTCGATTCGCCCGACGAACTGATCTTCCTTCGCGTACAGGAAAATGATCGTGTCGTAGAGCGTCATCGTCTCCTGATCGATGCGCTCGGCGTGAACCACCGATTGGCTCTCCGAATCTCCCTGCCTGAGCCAGATGCCTGACTTCGAAAGCTCCATGAGGCTCGATTGTCCGCGCAAGTAGGTCGCGTCCATCTGTTCGAATCGCGATGTCGTGGCCGAGGCGAGCGGGTTGACGACCGTCATGAAGAGGCCGCCCAGCAGCGCCGCGATGACGAGCGCCGGCAGCAGGAACTGCCAGACCGAGACGCCCGCCGCGCGCGCCACCACGAGCTCGCGGCTCCGCGTCATCTTCGCGAAGGTCACGATGCCGCCGACGAGCACGATGAAGGGCAACGCCTTTTGCGCCATGAAGGGGATGTGCAGCGATGCCATCTGGAGGACGGTTTCGATCGTCGCCGTCTTGTCCGGCCCGGAGGCGCGGCGCAGCAGCTCGATCGTATCGGCAATGAGAATGGTCAACATGACCAGCAGGAACACGAGAGCGACGCTCTGCAGGTAATGCCTGCCCATGTAGAGCGAGAGGGTGGATGAGAGACGCATGCGCCCTGGCTCCTACCCGCGCGCGCCGGGCTCAGCCGTCGCACTGCGGCCGCCGAGGACGCGCGGCCAGCGCCGGCGCATCAGGGCCATCGATGCGGCAATCATGAGAACCGGATTGAGATACATGAGCGGGATGAGACTGCTGTTCTTGGCGGTCGCGTTGACCAGGAAAAGGGCCACGGCCTCGAGCACGACCCCGGCCGCGATGGCCACGAGGATGCGGCGCCACTGGCCGCGCCGGTCGACGTTGCCGGAGAGCAGCGCCGCGAGCCCGATGGCGGCAAGCGCATAGCCGAACAGCGGCGAGACGATGCGGTTGTGGGCTTCGGAGAGGAACTTGCCCCGCAGCCGCTCGGCGCCCTCGCTGTTGGGGTCGAGGAGCTCGTCGATGAACCGTTCGCGCGGCTCGCGCGAGCGCGTGCCTCCGCGTTGGACGAAGTCGCTCAAGTCCAACGTGTAACGTTCAAAATTGAGCAGCGAGAGTTTCGACGAATCGCGGTCGATCCGCTGTCGGTGGCCGTTGATGAGGATGAAGCGCGGCCCCTCGGCGGTCTGCGCCAGAATGCCCTGCTCGGCCATCATCGTGACCGGCCGTTCCTGCTCGCGGGCGTCGTGCACGAGGATGCCGTGGAGCGTGCCGCCCTCGCGCCCGCGGACGTAAACGGTGACGCCCTCGGTTAGCGTGTTGAAGGTGCCCTCCTCCAGGAGAAGCGCCGAGTGATCGCCGCGCAGGACGAACTGCCGCTCCTTGAACTCCCGGTGACTGACGGGCATCACGTACATGATGATCGCGTACGAGATGACGACGATGATCGTGGCCATCACCAGTGCCGGCTTCGCCAGCGACCACTGACTCACGCCGGCCGCCCGCAGGCTGACCAGCTCGCTGTCGATCGTGAGCTTGTTGTAGACGAAGAGCAGTGAGCAGAAGAATGCGATCGGCAGGATTGCGCTCAGGAACGTCGGCAGCACCAGCATGCTCATCAACAGGAAGGTGCTGAACGACAGCCCCTTGTTGACGATCAGGTCGATGATGCGCAAAGACTGCGACAGCCAGACGACCGCCGTTAGCCCCAGCGTGACGAGCAGGAACGGACCGATAAGCTGGCGCAGCAGGTAACGTTGGTAGCGCAGCATGGCTTATTATAGCGGGTCGCGGGCCGAAACGGGTGAATCCCGATGGCGGCGCCGCGCGAGCGAGCCGCGTTAGCTTAGGCCGTGCCGAAGATTCCCGACTAAAGCGGCGGGCGGTGCCTGCTCCAATTCGCCGCCGCCTCGAAGGCCGCCGCCGCGCGAAACACGCGCACATCGTCGTAGGTGCGGCCGACGATCTGCAGGCCGGTGGGAACGCCGTTTCGCGCGAATCCGGTCGGCACGCTTGCCACCGGGCACTGGTTCATCATGTTGAACGGATAGGTGAGCAGCCAGCCCAGGTGCGGCTCGACCGCCTTGCCGTTGATGGTGAAGCCGGGATCCATGTTGGTGTGGTCGGCCTTGACCGCCGGCACCGCGAGCGTCGGGCAAATCATGACGTCGTAGCCCTCGAGGATCGGCGCGAGCTTCTGGTACATCCAGCCCCGTGTTTGGCTGACGCGCTCGAATTCGACGCCGCTGACGCGCTTCCCCTTCTCCACCAGATCGACCACCTTCGGGTCCATCTCGAAGCGCCATTCGGGGAGAAAGTCCTGAAGACCGCTGGCGAAGAAGACCTCGAACAGCCGCAGGTACTGGTTCAGCACGCCCGAGGTCCAGCCGAGATCGATCTCGTCCACCTCGCAGCCGAGATCGCGGAAGACGTCCACGGCCTTCCGCGTGTTTTCCTGCACCTCCTGATCGACCTCGACATAGCCGAGATCCGGCGAGTAGGCGATGCGCCAGCCCTCGATTCCCTCGTAGGAGAGCGGCAAGCGAACGCGTGTCCTAAGGGAGGCGATGTCCGCCCTGTGGGGGCCTGAGACGACGTTCTGGAGCAGGGCGGATTCCGCCACCGTGCGGGACAGGACGCCGATCTGCACCAGGAAGGCGTGCGGCGCCGAGGTGTCGTTCGGGTTGCGCCCGTAGGGCGGCTTGAAACCGAAGATGCCGTTGACCGAAGCCGGGATGCGGATCGAACCGCCGCCGTCGCCGCCGTCCGCGATCGTGGTCATACCTGCGGCCAGCGCGCCGCCGCTGCCGCCGGATGACCCACCCGGCGTGTAGTCGCTGTTCCAGGGATTGCGGCTAACGCCCCAGAGCGGGCTGTGGCTCGTCCCGGCATAGCCGAACTCGGGCGTCGTGGTGCGGATGTGGAGGATCGCGCCGGAGCGCATGAGGCGCTCGGTCACCGGGTAAGTGTGATCCGGGCGGTTGTGCTCCATGATCTTGGAGCCGATCGTGGTGATCTCGCCCTTGATGTCGTGATAGTCCTTGCTCGCGAAGGGCAGACCTTCGAGCGTGCGCAGCCGCCCGTCCGTCTTGCCGTAGCGCGCCTCCGCCGCCTTCGCCTGCTCCAGGGCGCGCTCGAAATAGCTATAGGTGACGAGGTTGAGCGCGGGATTGACCGCCTCGCAGCGGGCGATCACCGCCTTCATCAGCTCGACCGGCGACAGCGTTCGCGCCCTGAAGGCTGCGAGCGCGTCGAGCGCGCTCATGTAGCAAAGGTCGAGATCGGCGGCGGCCATGGCTTACGCTCCCAGTCCTATTCGTTGCTGAAGGCCTCGAGCTCGTTGAGGTAGGCGAGGACGCGGTCTGCCGGCTCGACATCGCCGAACTTGGCGTCGATATCGAACAGGTTCCATTCGACGACCCCGGGCACCCGGTCGCCCACGCCCTCCCGAACGACGATGGGGCGGAAGCCCTCGGCGATCGCGTCCTCGGCCGAGTGGCGCACGCAGCCGGCCATGGTGACGCCGGTGATGATCACCGTGTCCACCCGCTGGGCGCGGAGGTAGCCCGCGAGGTAGGTGCCGTGGAACGCGCTCGCGCGCTTCTTCACGATCACCTGCTCGCCGCGCTCCGGCATCGGCGCGATACGCTCGTCGATCTGCGCCTCGGTTGACCCCTCCCGCAGGGTCTCAACCGGAATCTTGAGGTGCCATAGGCCCGTGTCGGCGTGTGGCCCGGTCGGGTCCTGATAAGCCGTCGTCGTGTAGACCACGGGAATGTTCTTTTCACGTGCGGCGGCCAGCAGCTGCTGGTTGGTGGGAATGATCACCTCCATGTTGTCGCACGTGAAATTGTGGCCCGGCCGGGTCCACGCGTTCGCGAGGTCAATGATCAGAAGCGCCGGCCGAGTTCCGAACCCGATCCGGCGCTGGAATCCCCGCGTCTGGTAAATCTCGGAATCGGCGGCGAAGATCGTCTCGAGCGCCCGTCTTACTTCCTCGTCGCGTGTAAGCTCCGCCGTCATCCTCAATCCTCCAGCATTGGATGGGTGTCGAGTGTAGCCGGCGCGCCCGCGGGCCGCCAGACGCGCTCACCGCAAATGTCGGTAACACGGGATATGTCCGGTCCATGTACCAGATGATCTGTCCGGTTT
>JAPPKP010000266.1 GCA_028819955.1 Rhodospirillaceae bacterium
CCACCGTCGGCGTCGTCGTCGAGCCTGACGACGACTTTCTCGACGCTATTCTCTCCGAGATGCGACTCGACTATATCCAGCTCCACGGAAACGAGAGCCCGGCGCGGGCAGAGGCGGTTCGCGCGCGCACCGGCTGCCGCATCATAAAGGCGATCAGCGTGTCCCAAGCCTCCGATATCGCCCGTGCCGACGACTACGGCGGGAGCGCCGACCTGATCCTGTTCGACGCCAAGGCGGCGGCCGACGACACGCGCCCCGGCGGCAACGCGCGGACCTTCGACTGGCGGCTGTTCGAGGCCGCGCCGCCGCCATCGACCGGGTGGCTGCTCTCCGGCGGTCTGGATGCCGGGAACGTGGGCGAGGCGATCAGGATTACGGGCGCGCCCGCGGTCGATGTGTCGTCCGGCATCGAATCCGCACCGGGGCGCAAGGACCCGGAGAAGATCAGCGCGTTTCTCGCGGCCGCGGGGGCTGCGGCTGCTCCGACACCGAGTGAGGCACAGGCATGAGCGCACGCGGCGCCAATCGGCCCGGCCCCGACGCGGAGGGACACTTCGGCATCTACGGCGGCCGCTACGTCGCCGAGACGCTGATGCCGCTGATCCTCGATCTGGAGAAGGCCTACGAGCAGGCCAAGGACGATCCCGCGTTCGCAGCGGAGTTCGAGCGTCTCCTCGGCCACTATGTCGGCCGGCCCAGCCCGCTCTATCACGCGGAGCGCCTCAGTGCGCATCTCGGCGGCGCGCGCATCTACTTCAAGCGGGACGAGCTCAACCACACCGGCGCGCACAAGATCAACAACTGCGTCGGCCAGATCCTGCTGGCGCGCCGCATGGGCAAGACCCGGATCATCGCCGAGACCGGGGCCGGCCAGCACGGTGTCGCGACGGCGACCGTCTGCGCGCTCTTCGGCCTGCCCTGCACCGTCTACATGGGCGAGACCGATATCGAGCGGCAGCAGCCCAACGTCTTTCGCATGAAGCTGCTGGGCGCCGAGGTGGTGCCCGTGGACTCGGGCTCGCGCACGCTGAAGGACGCCATGAACGAGGCGCTGCGCGATTGGGTGACCAATGTCGAGACGACGTTCTACCTGATCGGCACGGTCGCGGGCCCGCATCCCTATCCCGCCATGGTGCGCGACTTCCAGTCGGTGATCGGGCGCGAGACCCGCGAGCAGATCGTGGCGGCGGAAGGCCGCCTGCCGGATACGCTGGTCGCCTGCGTCGGCGGCGGCTCCAACGCCATCGGCCTGTTCCACCCCTTCCTCGACGAGGAGAGCGTTCGCATGGTCGGCGTCGAGGCTGCCGGCCACGGCATCGAGAGCGGCAAGCATGCCGCGTCGCTCTCTGCCGGCTCACCGGGCGTGCTGCACGGCAACCGGACCTATCTGCTGCAGGACGAGCACGGCCAGATCATCGAGGCGCACTCAATCTCCGCCGGGCTCGACTATCCAGGCATCGGGCCGGAGCACGCTTGGTTGCGCGACTCGGGTCGCGTCAACTACGTGGCGATCACCGATGACCAGGCTTTGGATGCCTTTCACCTTTGCGCGCGGCTGGAGGGAATCCTGCCCGCCCTCGAGCCCGCCCATGCGCTGGCCCACGTGGTGGAGCTGGCACCGGGCCTGCCGGACGACCACATTCTCGTCATGAATATGTGCGGCCGGGGCGACAAGGACATCTTCACCGTCGCCGATACGATGGGCACCGCGCTGTGAGCGGGCGGATCGAGCGGCGCTTCGCCGCGCTCGCAGATGAGGGCCGCGCCGGGCTCGTCACCTTCACCATGATGGGCGACCCGGACATCGAGACCTCCTACGCCATCTTGGAAGGGCTGGCGGAGGCCGGTGCCGACGTCATCGAGATCGGCTCGCCCTTTACCGACCCCATGGCCGACGGTCCGGTGATTCAGCGGGCGGGCCAGCGCGCGCTGCGGGCCGGCATCACGCTCGGCAAGTCGCTCGAGCTGGCGCGGCGCTTCCGGGCGCAGGACGATGAGACGCCGCTGGTCCTGATGGGCTACTACAACCCGATCTACATCTATGGCGTGGAGCGCTTCCTGAACGACGCGCTGGAGGTCGGTCTCGACGGCATGATCGTGGTCGATCTGCCGCCCGAAGAGGATGCCGAGCTGTGCCGGCCGGCGCTCGACGCCGGTCTCTCATTCGTGCGCCTGGTGGCGCCGACGACCGACGAGGCCCGTCTGCCGGCGGTCCTCACCAACACCAGCGGCTTCGTCTATTACATCTCGATCACCGGGATCACCGGCGCGGCGGGCGCCGCCACCGCCGCGACGCAGCAGGCGGTCGACCGGCTGAGGCGCCATACGGCGCTGCCTATCGCGGTGGGCTTCGGCATCAAGACGCCGGACCAGGCGGCGGAGGTCGCGCGGGTGGCGGACGCCGCTGTGGTCGGCTCCGCCCTGGTCTCGGCGATCGAGGACGGATTGGACGCGGACGGCGGGACGACGGCCGCCTGCCGCGACAACGCGCTCGCGCTGGTACGCGCGCTCGGCGACGGCGTGCGCACGGCGCGGCAGGAGGCTGCATCGTGAGCTGGCTCGAGCGATTTGCGCGCCCCAAGGTGAGCGGCCTGTTCCGCAAGCCCGACATCCCCCACGACCTGTGGGAGAAGTGCGAGAAGTGCGAGCAGATGATTTTTCACCGCGAGCTCGAGAGCAATCTCCGGGTCTGCCCGCGCTGCGACCATCACATGCGGCTCGGCGCCGACAAGCGCCTGACGCTGCTCTTCGACCAGGAGACCTATCAGACCATCGAGCTGCCGGCGGTGGACGAGGACCCGCTCCGGTTCCGCGACCGCAAGCGCTACGCGGACCGCCTGCGCGAGGCGCGCAGCAAGACCGGCCATGACGATGCGATCGTGGTCGCTCACGGCAAGATCGGCGGCGCGCCGGCGGTCGTCGCGGCGTTCGACTTCGGCTTCCTCGGCGGCTCGATGGGCACCGCAGTCGGCGAAAGCCTGCTGGCCGCAGCCCGGCTCGCCATCCTGCAGGAGGCGCCCTTGATCGTGATCCCATCCTCGGGCGGTGCAAGGATGCAGGAGGGCGTGCTCTCGCTGATGCAGATGGCGCGCACCACAATCGCGGTGGATGAGCTGAAGGAAGCGGGCGTGCCCTACATCGTCCTGCTGACCAATCCGACGACCGGCGGCGTGACGGCCTCCTTCGCCATGCTCGGCGACATCGCCATCGCCGAGCCGGGCGCCGTGATCGGTTTCGCGGGCCCGCGCGTGATCGAAGAGACGATCCGGGAGCGGCTGCCCGAGGGCTTCCAACGCGCCGAATACCTGCGCGATCACGGCATGGTCGACATGGTGGTGCATCGCCGCAAGCTGCGCGAGACCCTGTCGATGCTGCTGTCGCTGCTGCGCGACAAGAAGCCCGCGGCGGAGGTCATCTCCCTGCATGGGGACGCGCCCGGTACGGGCGGGGGCAAGGACCTGCCTGCATCGGCCAGCGCCGAGTAGGCGGCGCCCGGTCGCGCTCTCCGCGGCCTCATTCCCCCGGGTGAAATGAGCGTGGCGTCCAGGCCGGTCGCACCGCGCGAGAGCGACGCGATTCTCGCCCGGCTGCTCGACCTCCACCCCAAGTCCATCGATCTCTCGCTCGGGCGCATGACCCGGCTGCTCGATGCGCTGGGCAACCCGGAGCGTCTCATGCCGCCGGCGATCCACGTGGCCGGCACCAACGGGAAGGGCAGCGTCGTCGCCTATCTCGACGCGGTGCTGCGCGCGGCGGGCTACCGGGTGAACAGCTACGTATCGCCGCACCTGGTTCGCTTCGCCGAGCGGATCAGGCTGGGCGGCGTGCCGATTGCCGAAGAGAAGTTGCGTGCGAGCCTCGCCCATTGCGAAGCCGTCAGCGGCGGGGCGCCGATTACCTTCTTCGAGATCACAACGGCTGCGGCGTTCCACGCCTTCCAGCGCGATCCCTCGGATGTGTTGCTGCTGGAAGTCGGGCTCGGTGGCCGGCTCGACGCCACCAACGTGATCGCGCGTCCGGCGCTCACCGTAATCACCCCGGTCTCTATCGACCACACCCACTATCTGGGCGAGACCCTACCGCTGATCGCCGCCGAGAAGGCGGGAATCCTGAAGCAGGGCGTGACCGGCGTGATCGGGCTCCAGGAAGCGGAAGCAGACGCGGTCATCGAATCGGTTGCGGATGGGGTAGGGGCGCCGCTTGCGCGGCTTGGCCAGGAGTGGTCGTTCGACCGTTCCGAATCGCATTTGATTGTCCAAGACGCACGCGGCGGCGGGCGCTACCCGCTGCCCGCTCTCGCCGGTGGGCATCAGGTCGAGAACGCGGCACTGGCGGCCGTCTGCGCCCGGCTGCTGCCCGGCTTCGAAGTGGGCGACGACGCCATCGCCCAAGGGCTGAGGGAGGCGCGCTGGCCAGGGCGGCTGCAGCGCATCTCATGGACTGGCCTCGGCGACGACTGGGAGCTTTGGGTCGATGGCGGCCACAACCAGGCGGCTGCGATGGCGCTCGCCCGCGTCGCCGAGAGCTGGGCCGACCGGCCCTTCGACCTCGTGGTCGGCATGCTCAACACGAGGCCGCCCGAAGACTATCTCAGGCCGCTCGCGCCCTTCGTGCGGAGGCTGGCGGCGGTGGCGATCCCCGATCAGGCCGCGAGCAGGACGGCGGACGAGATCGACTCGGTTGCGCGGTCCCTCGGCATGGACTCGGAGACGGACGCCAGTGTCGGCGCGGCCATCACGCGCCTCACGTCAGGCGCGGCGCCGCCCGGCCGGATCCTGGTGTGCGGCTCGCTCTATCTCGTGGGAAGCGTGCTGGCGACGGCGGGCGTGCCGGCCGCCTGAGGGGAGAGCGTCAGACCGCGCCGCGCAGCCATTCCGCGAGCTTGGCCTTGGGCAGGGCGCCGACCTTGGTGTCGGCGACCTCTCCGTTCTTGAAGAGGATCAGCGTCGGAATGCCCCGGATGCCGTACTTCGCCGGCGTCGAAGGGTTCGAGTCCACGTCCAGCTTGGCTACCGAGAGCGAATCGCTCATCTCGCCGGCGATCTCCTCCAGTGCGGGCGCGATCGCCTTGCAGGGGCCGCACCAGTCGGCCCAAAAGTCGACCAGGACCGGGCCTTCGGCATTGAGGACCTTGTCTTCGAACTCGGCGTCGGTGACGTGGGAAACGCTCATCGATTCTCCTCCAGGGCGGCAACAATCGGAATTTAGGGAGCGCTACGGGGACCGTCAACGGGACCCGTATGCGTAATCCTGGAGCCCCTAATTCTCGGCGAGAAGCGCCGTCGCGATGGCGCGCCACTCGTCGCGCAGCGCCTGCTCCGACGCCGGGCGGCCCGCGCGCCGGTACCAGTAGCCCGCGTTGCGAAGGTCGCCCTCGACCCGGTGAAGATAGGCGTGGACCCAGGCGCCCGCCGGCCCCTTGTCCGCCTGGGCGAGGTCATGGGCTTCGTCCCACGCGCCCTTCGCCTCCTGCCAGAGTGCCTGGAGCGGCTTGCTCAGGCCGGTTGGCGGCGCAGCGCCCTCGAGCGATGCTTCGAATGCCGTCAGGTTCATGGTGTGCCTCTCGTTAGACCGCGCCCCGCCGTTACGCGGCGACGTCCGCGCTCGGGGCCAGGGCGATCTCGAAATTACAGTATGAATCGACCGTGAGCGTCTGTCCGGGGTGAATCACCACAGTGGTGACCTCGGTGTCGATTACCGCCGGCCCCTCGATCCGGTTTCCCGGTGCAAGCCGTGCGCCCTCGAAGATCGGGGTCTCGGCGCGGCGGCCCCACGACGCCCAATAGACCGAGCGGGAGGGGCGCCGGGCTTCCGGCGCGGGCTCGGCATCGAGCATGTCCGCCGTCGACAACAGGGGCTTGCGGGTGGCGCCCGAGGCGCGGCAGCGGAAGGTGACGATCTCCAGCTGTGCGCCCGGCAGAGCGGCGCCCCTGCCATAGAGCGCCTCGTAGCGCCGGCGGAACTCTTCGTGCAATGCGTCGATCTCGTCGGGGGCAACGGCCTCGCCGTCCAGCTCAACCTCGACCTCGTTGATCTGCCCCTTGTGGCGCATGTCGAGGGTGAAGCGGTAGTGGCGATCCGCCGGGGCCACGTCGTCCGCCGCGAGATCGGCGGCGCCCCGCGCCTTGAGCTCTGCGAGCATCGCGTTGATCTCCGCAGCGTCGAAGGGCGAGCGCATGATGTTGACGCGCTCGTGGACGTGCAGCAGGTCCGCCGCCGCCGCGCCGAAGGCGCACCAGACCGAGGCGGTCTCGCGCTGAGGGACGATGACCTTGGAGACTCCGAGTTCCTGCGCGAACACTCCCGCGTGGGCAGGGCCCGCACCGCCGAATGCGAAGAGCACGAAGTCGCGTGGATCGTGGCCCTTCTGGATCGTCACCTTGCGGATCAGGTCGGCCATCTGGAACTCGGCGATGCGGGCGATGCCGCTCGCGGTCTCGTCGAGGCCGAGGCCCAAGCGCTCGCCCATCGGTGCAAGCGCCCGCGCTGCGGCGTCGCGGTCGAGCCTGATCGCGCCGCCCGCGAAGTTTTCCGGGTCGAGATAGCCGAGGACCAGGTCGGCGTCGGTGACAGTCGGCACCGTGCCGTCCCTCCCGTAGCAGACCGGGCCGGGGTCGGCGCCGGCGCTCTCCGGCCCCACCCGGAAGGCGCCCGTGGCTTCGTCGATCCGCGCCATGCTGCCGCCGCCCGCGCCGATCACCTGAATGTCCACCTTGGAGAGGTAGTACTCGTACTGGTGGACCAGGCTCCGGTAGGAGAACGCCGGCTCGCCGCCGTGGATTATGCCGACGTCGAAGGAGGTGCCGCCCATGTCGGTGGTGATGACGTTGTCGTAGCCCATGATGCCGCCGGCGTAGCGCGAGCCGGTGACGCCCGAGACGGGGCCGGAATCGAGGGTGAGAAGCGGCGCTCCCATCGCCTTGGCAACGGGGATCGTGCCGCCCGCGCACTGGGTAATCTGCAACGGGTGGCGGTAGCCGAGATCGGTGGTGCGCCGGTCCATGCGCGCGAGATAACCGGTCACCAACGGGCCGATGTAGGCGTTGAGCGCGACAGCGGCGGTGCGCTCGTACTCGCCCCACTTAGGCACAAGCTCGGACGAGCAGGTGACGAAGAGGTCCGGCGCGATGCGCTCGACCATCGCTTTCACGCGCTGCTCGTGCTCGGGCGCGAGGAAGGACCAGAGAAAGCAGATCGCGAGCGCCTCCACGCCGTCCGCGACCAGCCGGCGGATCGCCTGCTCCGCTTCCTCCTCGTTCAGCTCGACGACGACCTTGCCGAAGCAGTCCACCCGCTCCGACACGCCTTCGATCAGGTACTTGGGCACGATGGGGTCGGGCTTGCTGCTCTCCGGGATGTGGACGACGAGGCGGATGTCGCGGCCGGTGAGGCCGCGCGAGCCCCGCATGATGTGGATGACGTCGTTGTGGCCCTTGGTGGTGATGAGGCCGACCTTGGCGCCCCGTTTCTGGATGATCGCGTTGGTGCCGACAGTGGTGCCGTGGGCCAGCACCGCAAGCTCGCTGCAGAGCGCATCCAGCGGCGTTCCAAGCTTGCCGGCAACGATGTCGAGGGCCGCGATCAGCCCCTCGCCGAAATCAGCGGGCGTGGAGGGCGCCTTGCCGGTGGTGACGCGGCCGGCCCCGTCGACCACCACGCAGTCGGTGAAGGTGCCGCCGATGTCGATGCCGCAAAGATAGGTGCTCATGGATGCTCTTGGGGACGTTCCTGGATACGGGGTGTGACGATGTCAGTCGAAGGGCGCCGCGTTCGCCTTGCGGCTGCCCCTTGTGCCCAAGGGGCGCGCCGGAGTCGAGGGAGAGATTCTTGAGCCGGGAGCGGTCGAAGGCGTTAGAATGGCGCCATGGCCATCGTGCGCACAATCCTCTGGTCGCTGGCGAGGCGCGCCGCCTCCGATCCGCGCGTGCAGAAGAAGGCGGGGCAGGCCTTCCGAACCGTCGACAGGGGCATGGACAAGGCCGCCGACAAGGTAGCGAAGGTTGCGGTCGCCAAGGATCCCGCTCGCGAGGCGGGCAAGATGCTCGGCGCTCTCCTCTCCGGCGAGGAGCGGCGGCCCAAACGCTGAGCGGCGCGCCGGCGTCTCTCCATCTGGTGCGGTCGAGAGGACTCGAACCTCCACGGGGTTGCCCCCACTAGCTCCTGAGGCTAGCGCGTCTACCAATTCCGCCACGACCGCCAGGTCAGATGGTGCGGCTGAGAGGACTCGAACCTCCACGGGGTCGCCCCCACAGCGCCCTCAACGCTGCGCGTCTACCTGTTCCGCCACAGCCGCAAGACACCCGTGCTCGAAGAGCGGGCGGAGCGGAGAAAACAGGTTAAGGCGGCGCCTTGTCAAGCCGTCATGGATCGCTGGTCAGGATCGGCCGCGGCGGCCGGCACCGGCCTCGGGCTTGAACGGGCGGGCGAGCAGGCCGCCGACCGCGTCTTCGATCGACGCGCCCCGGTGAAGCACGGCGTGAACCGCACCGGCGATCGGCATCTCGACCCCGAGATTGCTGGCCATGGTCATGACGGCCGGCGCGCTGGTGGCGCCCTCCGTCACGGCTTCGCGTGCGCCGAGCACCGCGCCTGGCTCCGCGCCGGCGCCCAGCGCACGGCCGAAGCTGAAGTTGCGCGACTTGTCGCTGGTGCAGGTCAACACGAGGTCGCCCAGGCCGGAGAGGCCGGCGAGGGTCTCCGGACGCGCGCCCTTGGCGGCGGCAAGCCGCGTGAGCTCGGCGAAGCCGCGCGCGATGATGGCGGCGCGGGCGTTCTCGCCCAGGCCTCGGCCGATGGCGATGCCGGCGGCGATCGCGATGACGTTCTTCACCGCGCCGCCGATCTGCACGCCGATCAAATCGTCCGTGAGGTAGGGGCGGAAGGCCGGTGCGCCGAGCGCGTCGACCACGGCCCGGCCCAAGCGCTCATCCTCGCAGGCGAGCGAGACCGCGGCGGGAAGGCCCTTGGCCACTTCGCGCGCGAACGTTGGGCCGGAGAGCGCGGCGAGCGGCAGACCCGGCGCCACGCGGCGCACGGCGTCGCTCATCAGCGAGCCGGTCCGGCGCTCGATCCCCTTGGCACAGACCACACAGGGCGGCAGATGCTCCGCCGCTCCGACCAGCTCCTGCGTGACGGCGGCGAGATTCTGGGCGGGCGTCACCAGGAGCAGGAGGTCGGCGTCTGCCGCCTCGCTCAGGTTGTCCGTCGCCCGAATCGCCGGGTCGAGAGGGACGCCTGGCAGGAAGCGCCGGTTCTCGTGGTGGTCGTTGATGGCGGCAAGGACGTCGGGCTCGCGCGCCCAGAGCGTCACCGTGCGGCCCGCGCTCGCCGCCACCGTCGCGAGCGCCGTGCCCCACGCGCCGCCGCCGATCACGCCGATGCGCTTCATCGTCTCGCGCCCGCCATTGGGGGTCCGGATCCCATCGGTTCACTACTTGGGAACGCGCCGCATCGGAAGCAAGCCGCCACGGCAATGGGGCACGCTCTCACGCGACTACGGCAGCCGGTAGAAGGAAATCGCGTTGTCGCGGAAGAGCTTTCTCAATTCGCTCTCGGAGCTGCCGCTCATCGCCCATTCGACGATGTCGACCCACTCTTCGTAACCATGCGTCAGCGTGGAAACCGACCAGTCGCTGCCGAATATGACGCGATCGATGCCGAAGGCGCCGATGGTGTGATCGAGATAGGGGCGCAGCTGCTCCCGCGTCCAGTTGTCGTGATCCGCCTCGGTGATGACGCCCGAAATCTTGCAGCAGACATTGGGCAGGGACGCCATGGCGCGAAGATCCTCCCGCCAGGGGTCGAACTCTCCCGCCGCAATCGGTGGCTTGCCGATGTGGTCGAGCACGAAGCGGACCTCGGGGCAGCGCCGCACCAGCTCGACGGCGTTGGCCAGCTGATGGTGCAACACGCAGATATCGAAGCTCAGGTCGTACTTGGCGAGCAGCCGGACGCCTTCGATGAAGCGCGGCTGCAGGCAGAACTCGATGTCCGGCTCGAACTGGATCAGTCGGCGAACCGCCTTCACGTGTTCCATGCCTGCAAGCCGGGCCAGGTCGCCCTCGATCCCCGCGCCCTCTTCCAGCGACACCGAGGCGACGATGCCCCGCAATTGCGGCGTCGACTCGAACAGGCTCGAGACCCACTCCGCCTCGGCCATCTGATGCGGCTTGTCGACCCAGACCTCCACGAACACGAATCGTTCGACGGATACGGTGCCGACGGCGGTGTGGAAGTCGGCCGGCAAGTGGGGCCTGTCGAGCTTCGGGACGTCCTTCATCCACGCGTAGGGGAAGCGTCGCGTGTCGTAGAGATGGACGTGGGAATCGACGATCGGAAAACTCACCATCTTGCGCTCCCTGTCGGTATCCGCCTGCTTGCGCTCAGTCTCCCGATACTATGCCGAAACGGCGGTCGGCGCGTCCCGGCCGATGGTAACCTGAGACCCCATCCGGCGATGCCGGGGCAGGGGAGGGGCGAATGATGCTGGCAGTGATGGCAATTGGGCGTCTGCTCGCCGTAGTGCTCGCCGCGCTGCCAGCGACCTCCGCGGCGTGGGCCGGAACGCCCTTCGAGATGGTGGACATCCCCGGCGGCACTTTCGAGATGGGCGATCCCGACGGCCGGCCGGACGAGGCGCCCCGGCAGGCGACGGTGGCGCCCTTTCAACTTATGCAGTTCGAGGTGACGAACGCCCAGTTCGCCGCGTTCGTCGCCGAGACCGGTCACGTCACCGATCCGGAACGGCGCGGCTTCGGCTACGTCTGGCCGGGACGCTGGGTCAAGGTGCTGGGCGCCGACTGGCGGCACCGCAGCGGGCCGGCCTCGAACCCCATCGGCCTCGACGACCATCCGGTGGTGCAGGTGGGCTGGCAGGACGCCCGCGCCTTCTGCCGCTACCACGGGCTGCGGCTGCCGAGCGAAGAGGAGTGGGAATTCGCCGCGCGCGGCACGGACGGGCGCATCTTCCCCTGGGGCGAAGCGGCGCCGGACGAGGGCGGCGCCAGGCGCGCCAACTACGGCACCAACAAGTGCTGTGCGGCGGACATGACCGACGGCTACCACGAGACCGCGCCCGTCGGCTCCTATCCCGCCGGCGCCTCGCCCTTCGGCCTTCACGACATGGCCGGCAATGTCTGGGAGTGGACGTCGAGCCCCGACGGCGATACCGGCAAGTACGTGATTCGCGGCGGCGGCTGGGGCAACAATCCGTTCTGCCTGCGGGTGAGCTACCGCCACAAGAACCCGCCCGACATCGGCCTCGACATGGTGGGCTTTCGCTGCGCCGGCGATTTGTAGGCTCCGGGGACGGTTGCGAGCTTCAGGCCTTTCGTCCCAATCGTCCCGGCACACCTGCGCCTTCGGCCAGCCCGGCGTCCTCGTCGAGGGGCCAGCGCGCGCGCGGCGATGCGTCGAGCGGGTCGGTGAGGCCACGCGCGAGGCGCTCTATGCCGGCCCAGGCGATCATCGCCGCATTGTCGGTGCAAAGCCGGGGCGGCGGGATGTTGAGGGCGAGGCCACGAGCCGCCGCCAGCTCTTCGATGCGCCGCCTGATCTCGCTGTTGGCCGCGACGCCGCCTGCCACCACCAGCGCCGTCGGCTCCACATCCGAGTCGCGGAGCATGGCGATCGCATTCGACGTGCGGTCGACGAGCACGTCTGTCACCGCCGTCTGGAACGACGCGGCGAGGCCGGCGCGGTCGTCTTCCGATGGCGTCCCCATCGCCTGAACGGCGTGGAGCAGCGCCGTCTTGAGCCCCGAAAACGAGAAGTCGCATCCGGGCCGCCCGCGCAGGGGCCGGGGCAGGGATACCCGCGCCGGGTCGCCCTCCTTCGCGGTTCTCTCGATCGCAGGCCCGCCCGGATAGCCGAGCTCCAACAGCATCGCCGCCTTGTCGAAGGCCTCGCCCACGGCGTCGTCGATGGTGGTGCCGAGGCGCCGGTATCGATTCACTTCCTCGACCAGCAGCAGCTGGCAGTGCCCGCCCGAGACCAGCAGAAGCAGGTAGGGGAAATCGAGATCGGGAGCGATCAGCCGAGGGCTGAGCGCGTGCCCTTCCAGGTGGTTGACGGCGAGCAGCGGCTTGTCGTGGACGGCAGCGATCGCCTTGCCGGTCATGAGCCCGACCATGACCGCCCCAATCAGGCCGGGGCCGGCGGTGGCGGCCACGCCGTCGAGCTCGGCGAAACCGACGCCAGCGTCGGCCATCGCACGGGCGATAAGGCCGTCGAGATGCTCGACGTGGCTGCGCGCGGCGATCTCCGGCACCACGCCACCGTAGGGCGCGTGGTCGGCGCACTGGGAGAGCACGATGTCGGACAGCACCCGGCGCGCGCCGGTCACGACCGCGGCCGCCGTCTCGTCGCAGCTAGTCTCGATGCCGAGGACGATCATGGGCGCGAGCCATAACCCGGAGTTCTCACCAATGTCACGGCCCGAAAGCGCTCGCATCGGTGAGGTTCGCTGTGTAGAAGGGGCGCGACGCTCCGATTCGGTGCCGTGGACGTGCGCCTGCCAATAGTCGTCGGGACGCGGGGCAGCCCGCTCGCCATCGC
>JAPPKP010000331.1 GCA_028819955.1 Rhodospirillaceae bacterium
CCCCAGAGCTGGTGCACGGTCACGCCGTAGGGGTCGGCCAGCCGCTCGATCATCGCGCGCGGCACCGCGGAGCCGCCGATGGCGACCCGCTCCAGGCTGTCCACCCTCTTGCCGCTCTCGTCGAGATGGTCGATCAGCATGGTGAAGACCGTGGGCACGCCGAGGGCAAAGGTCACCCCCTCCCCCTCGATCAGCTCCTGCAGGCTCTGGCCGTCCATCTTCGTTCCGGGCAGCACCAGGCCCGCGCCGGAGAGGCAGCCGAGGTAAGGCAGCGACCAGGCATTGCCGTGGTACATCGGCGCGATCGGCATCAGCACGTCGTGGGCGGAGATCCCCATGGCGCTGTTCTGGCAGGCGGCCATGGCGTGCAGCAGGGTCGAGCGGTGGCTGTAGAGCACGCCCTTGGGATTGCCCGTCGTGCCCGAGGTGTAGCAGAGCGAGGACGCGGCGCGCTCGTCGAAGAGCGGCCAGTCGTAGTCCTCGCTCTCGCCCGCGAGCAGGGTCTCGTAGCAGAGGACGCCCTCGAGCGCGGTCTCCGGCATGTGCACCTCGTCGGCCATCACCACGACCCGCTCGACGGTGGTGAGCTGGTCCGCGATGCGCTCCACCAGCTCGACGAAGCTGAGGTCCACGAACAGCACCCGGTCCTCGGCGTGGTTGACGATGTAGACGATCTGCTCGGTGAAGAGCCTGGGGTTCACCGTGTGCAGCACGGCGCCCATGCCCGAGACGCCGTAGAAGAGCTCCAGGTGCCGGTAGCCGTTCCAGGCCAGCGTGCCAACCCGGTCGCCGTGGCCGATCCCGAGCCGCCCCATGACGTTGGCGACCTGCCGCGCGCGCCGCTCGCACGCGGCGTAGCCGTAGCGGTGGATCGGCCCCTCGACGGTGCGCGAGACCACCTGGCGGTCGCCGTGATACTCCGCCGCGTAACGGATCAGCGACGAGATCATCAGCGGGATCTCCTGCATCAGGCCGTGCATGGCTCCTCCTCTCGTGCGGTCGGCCGGGGCCGCGCGCGCCCCGAGCCATTATCGGCCGCCACCGCGCCGGTCGAAAGACTTTCCCTCGAACGGCTGATATCCTCGCCGCGCCCGCAAGGGGGCGGCATCGGGTCACGCTGCAGCGTGCAAGACGGGGAGGAGAGGATCGTGAAACTGGAGGGAAAGACGGCGCTGATTACCGGCGGCTCCTCGGGAATCGGCGAGGCGATCGCGCTCAGGTTCGCGGCCGAGGGCGCGCGCATCGCGGTCGTGAGCTCCTCGAACCTGGCCAAGGCCCAGGGCGTTGTGGAGAAGATCGAGGCCGCGGGCGGGGCGGCCCAGGCCTTCGTCGCCGACGTGCGCAACGTGGATGCGGTCAAGGCGCTGGTCGCCGATGTGAAGGCCGCGTTCGGTCGCATCGACATCCTGGTCAACTCGGCCGGCATCTTCGAGCCGAACTTCATCGGCGAGACCACCGAGGCCCAGTACGACGAGATGATGGACATCAACGTGAAGGGCAGCTTCTTCGCCATCAACGAGGTCGCGCCCATCATGAAGGCGCAAGGCGGCGGCAAGATCGTCAACCTCTCCTCCGTCACCGGGAACATGGGGTTCAAGACCTTCTCGGTCTATTGCGCGACCAAGGCGGCGATCAACCTTCTCACCCGCTCGCTCGCGCTGGAGCTCAGCCCGCACAACATCGCGGTGAACGCGATCCTGCCCGGCAACACGGCGACGCCGATGAACGTGAAGATCCGCACCGAGCCGCAGTTCGAGGAGATGCTGGAGGGCATGACCGCGGTGACGCCGAGCAACCGGACCTATTCCGATGCCGACGACATGGCGTCCGCCGCGCTCTTCCTCTGCTCCGAGGACGGCCGGGCCGCCCACGGCTCGCTCCTGCTGCTGGACGAAGGCATCTCCTGCGGGCTCTGAACGACGGCATGGGCGCGCCTGCGGCGGAGGCGGTGCCCGCCGGCAAGCTCTACACGGTGGTGACCCATCTCGCGATGGAGGCGCCGCCGTTGGTGGAGGCCCCTCTCCCACCGGCGCCCGGCATCACCCTCGATCGGCGGCGGACCATCCCGGTCGCCGACTACCTGCGTCTCTATCATGCAATCGGGGACGACTGGCTCTGGTGGAGCCGGCTGACCTGGGACGAGGCCGCGCTCGCGTCCTATCTCGCGGAGGAGGAGACGGAGGTCTACGTGGCCGAGGCCGACGGCGCGGAGATCGGCCTGATCGAGCTGAACCTGCGGCCCAAGCCGGATATCGAGATCCGGTACTTCGGCGTGGTTCCGGCGTGGATCGGCAAGGGGCTCGGCAGCTGGCTGCTCGGCCATGCTCTCGCCGCCGCCGGGCGCCACCGGCCGCACCGGGTGATCCTCAATACCTGCACCCTGGACCATCCCGGCGCCCTCGCCTTCTACCAGCGGCACGGCTTCGCCATCACCCACAGCGAGGTGGATATCGTCGACGACCCCCGTCTCGTCGGTCTCCTGCCCCGCGACGCGGCGCCGCAGATCCCGCTGGCCCGCCCGGCGGACGGTTGACGGGGACACAGACAGACCCACCTCTCCCTGTCCCTCTCCCCCCTGAAGGGTGGAGAAGGGACGTAGACGGCGCCGCCCGCTCTTCCTCTCCTCCCCCGAGGGGAGGAGAGGGCCGGGGTGAGGAGGGGGTATCGCGCTACCTCCGCGACCGAAAGACTTCACATTGCTCGCAAGTGAACGAAATGAACCTGTCCAACGAAGTCGGATTTGCGGTTCGTCGCCGCTTGTCGCTCGGGACCACCACTCGCTAGATTGGACGCATGACCGAATCGAAGAGCGACGCGGCGGCGCGGGCCATCTGGACGGCCTGGAGCGGCCATCACCTGATCGACGGCCTGCCCGAGGCGTGCCAGCCGAGCACCACTGCCGAGGGCTACGCGGTGCAGGACGCGCTCGCGCGCCTCGCCGGCGCCAAGCCCGTGGGCTGGAAGATCGCGGCCACCAGCGAGGCCGGCCAGAAGCATATCGGCGTGGACGGTCCCCTCGCCGGACGCCTGTGGGAGAGCAAGCTGCACCGGAGCGGCACCAAGCTGCCCGCCGGCCACCTGCACATGGCGGTGGTGGAGGCGGAGTTCGCGTTCCGCTTGAGCGCGGACCTGCCCGGCGGGGACGGCGAGTACACGGTGGACACAGTGATGGATGCGGTGGCGGCGCTCCATCCGGCCATCGAGATTCCCGACTCCCGGTTCAGGGACTTCACCGTCGTGGGCGCCGCCCAGCTCATCGCCGACAACGGCTGCACCGAGTATTGCGTGCTGGGGCCGGAGGCGCCGGAGAGCTGGCGCGAGGTCGATCTCGCCGCCCATCCGGTGGTCGTCTCCATCGACGACGAAGAGGCGGCGACGGGCAAGGGCGCGAACGCGCTGGGCGACCCGCGCATCGCGCTCACCTGGCTCGCGAACGACCGCGTCCGCCACGGCGTGCCGCTCGCGGCCGGCGACGTGGTCATCACCGGCACCTGCATCGTGCCGGCGAAGATCGCGCACAAGAAGCACGTGCGCGCCGACTTCGGGGCGCTCGGCGCGGTCGAGGTCGCGCTAGCCTCGTTCTAGTCCGGATCGGCTGCCGCCGGCTTGCCGGCCCCGACGAGCTGACCCACCCCGTTTGACCCTCGCCTGCGGCGGTGAATAATCGGCGCCCACGCGCCGCAGGGAGACCGCAGTGGGCCGGCTCGCGACCGATATCGGAGGAACCTTCACCGACCTCGTCTACTTCGACGAGGAGACCGGCGCGCTCAGCGTCGCCAAGTCCCTCAGCACGCCGGACGATCTTACGCGGGGCGTGCTCGACACCATCGACCAGGCGGCGCTTGACGCCGACACGGTGGACTACTTCGTCCACGGCGGGACCACCGTAATCAACGCGATTACCGAGCGGACCGGTGCGAAGACCGCGCTGGTCACCACCGAGGGCTTTCGCGACGTACTGGAGATCGCGCGCGGCAACCGCCCCGATCTCTACAACCTGCGCTACCGCAAGGAGGTTCCCTTCGTGCCGCGCCGGCTGCGCTTCGAGGTGCGCGAACGGGTGGACGCCAGGGGGCGCGTGCGCGTGCCGCTGCATCTCGAAGACCTGGACCGTGTGATCGAGGCATGCCGGGCGCAGGAGGTGGAGGCCATCGCGATCCAGTTCCTGCACTCGTATGCCGCGCCCGCGCACGAGGAGGAGACGGCGACCTATCTGCGCGAGCGACTCAACGGCGTCGCGATCACCGCTTCCCACGAGATCACGCGCGAGTGGCGCGAGTACGAGCGCGCCAATACGGCCGTGCTCAACGCCTACGTGCAGCCCATCGTGCAGCGCTACTTCGACACCCTGGAGGCCGGCATCGACAAGCTCGGGCTCGACTGCCCCATGATGGCGATGCAGTCGAACGGCGGCACAACGAGCTTCGGCTGGGCCCGTGAGCACCCGATCACGCTGCTGGAATCGGGGCCGGCGGCGGGCGTCAACGGCGCCGCCCTGATCGGCCGCCTTTGCGACGAGCCCGACGTGATCTATCTCGACATCGGCGGCACTACCGCCAAGTGCTCCACCATCGAGGGCGGCGAGCCCAAGGTCACCACCGACTACCGACTGGAGGCGACGCGCATCCGCTACGGCTACCCGGTGCGGGTTCCGGTGATCGACATCGTGGAGATCGGCGCAGGCGGTGGCTCGATCGCCTGGTTCGACGAGGGCGGCACGCTCAGCGTGGGGCCCCGCAGCGCCGGTGCCGATCCGGGGCCCGCCTCCTACGGCCGCGGCGGCACGGAGCCCACGGTGACAGACGCCAAGCTCATCACCGGCGTGCTGAACCCGGCGAACTTCGCAGGCGGGCAGTTCTCCCTCGATGTCGGACTGGCGCGGGCTGCCATGGGCAAGATCGCAGACGGGCTGGGCTGCAGCGTCGACGAAGCGGCGGTCGCCGTGATTCGCCTGGTCGATGCCAACATGATCAACGCGCTCAAGCTGGTCTCGATCCAGCGCGGCCACGACCCCAACGACTTCGCCCTGATGGTGGGCGGAGGCGGAGGCGCCATGCACGGCGCGAGCCTCGGCCGCGAGCTTGGCGTGAAGGAGATCGTAGTGCCGCGCTATCCCGGCCTCTTTTCGGCCTGGGGCATGCTGGCGACCGCGCCCCGGCGGGACTTCTTGCGTACTGCGCTCCAGCGGGCGGACACCATGGAGTTAGCGGACCTGCGCGCGCTCTTCGCCGAGCTGCACGAGGACGCGGAGAGCTACTTCGCGTCCGAGGGCGGGTACGGCACGCTCACGACCGCCTGCCACATCGACATGCGCTATTTCGGTCAGGAGCATGCGGTGACGATCCCGATCGATCTCGATGGCACGAGCCGCGAGTCGATCCTCGACGCGTTCCACGCGGCCCACGAGCGCACTTACACCTTTCGACTCGCGGAGACGCCGGTCGAGCTGGTCACCTTCCGCCTCAGCGCCACGGCCGATGTCGCGCGGCCCGAGCTGACGCCGTGGACCGCGGAGGGTCGCTCGGCCGACGCGGCGGCGCGCGATGGGCGCACGGTCGATTTCGGCGAGGACGGCCGGCACGCGACCCGCGTCTACGACCGCGACCTGCTGCCGCCCGGATTCGAGGCAGAAGGCCCGGCAATCGTCGAGGAGCCGTCATCGACCACCCTGGTCTGCCCCGGCCAGCGCGTCCTGGTGGACGACCTGGGCTTCCTCAGAATCACCGAGGCATGATCCGGCGGTGACCGGGGCTGCCGCCATGCGCGCCATGGTCTATCGCGGCGACGGCCCCGCGCTCACCCTGGAGGAACGGCCGGTGCCCGAGCCCGGCGCGGGAGAAGTCCTGGTCCGGGTCTCTGCGTGTGGCGTGTGCCGCACCGACCTCCACGTGGTGGACGGCGATCTCACCGAGCCCCGGCTCCCCGTCGTGCCGGGGCACGAGATCGTGGGGCGCGTCGCGGCGCTCGGCGCTGGTGTCGAACGGTTCAGCGGAGGCGAACGGGTCGGCATCCCCTGGCTCGGCTGGACCTGCGGCAGCTGCCGCTATTGCCGAAGCGGCCGGGAGAACCTGTGCCCGGACGCACGCTTCACCGGTTACACCCTGGACGGCGGCTACGGCGACTATTGCATCGCCGACGAGCGCTACTGCTTCCCCCTCCCCGGCGAACGCGACGATGCGCATTCGGCGCCGCTCCTGTGCGCCGGGCTCATCGGCTACCGCGCGCTCACGATGGCGGGCGACGCCGAACGGCTCGGGCTTTACGGCTTCGGCGCGGCGGCGCACATCGTCGCCCAGGTGGCGCGGGCTCAGGGACGGCGCGTGTTCGCCTTCGTCCGGCCGGGCGATCAGGCGGCGCTCGACTTCGCCCGCGGCTTCGGCGCCGAATGGGCCGGCTCATCGGACGAGGCGCCACCGGAGGAGTTGGACGCTGCACTGCTCTTCGCGCCTGTGGGCGCCCTCGTGCCGGCTGCACTCCGCGCCATCGCGCCGGGCGGGACCGTGGTGAGCGCCGGCATCCACATGAGCGACATACCCGCCTTCCCCTACGAACTTCTCTGGCGGGAGCGGCGCATCGTCTCGGTCGCCAACCTCACGCGACGCGACGGAGAGGAGTTCCTGGAGCTCGCCGCCAAGACGGCGATCGAGATGCACATCGAGCCCATGCCGCTCGCGGAGGCCAACACCGCCCTCAATCGGCTCCGTGCGGGCCGCATTCAGGGCGCCGCCGTGCTCACAATGGACGAGGGCGGCTAAGGCTCAGAGAGAGACGCCCATCTGCGCCATGGTCGCCCGCGTAAGCTCGCTGCCGGGCTCGCGAAGCTGGTCGGCCATGGTGAAGTGATTGAAGCCGGGAAGCTCGAGCCGGTTGAACGGGTAGCCGTGCGCCTCCCACACTGCCGTCATGGCATGGGCCTGGCGCTCGTACTCGTCGGACTCGATGTCGCCCGAGACCAGCATGAGCGGCGCCGCCACAGGGTAGCGCTGTGCCACCGGGCTGTTCCGCCGCGCCTCGGCTTCGTCCAGGCCGACCTTGTCGTTGAGGTAACAGAGCCGGATGGGCTCCAAGTCGTAGATGCCCGAGATCGAGACCGCACTCTTCACGAGGTCGGCGGGCAAACCGGCGCCGAAGGCCGGCCAGTCGGTCGCCAGCAGCATGGCGGCGAGGTGGCCGCCTGCCGACTGTCCGAGCACGTGGATGCGCCTCGGATCGCCGCCGATCGAAGCGGCGTTGCGCCACACCCAGGCTGCAGCGGCGCGGTTCATGCGCACAATCTCGTCCATACGGTAGTCGGGGGCGAGGCCGTAGTTGATGACGACGGTGGCGACGCCGTGGGGCCGGCAGCCCTCCGCCACGAAACTGTCGTGATGCTTGTCGAGCGAATACCAATAGCCGCCGTGGATCATGATGAGGATCGGGGCGTCATGCCGCTCCGCCGGAAAGATGTCGAGGGTCTCGACCGGGAGATCGCCGTAGGCGACATCCCGCCCGCCCGGCAGCGCCGCGCGAGTCGCGTCGCTCCACGCCAGCCAGCGCTCGAAGTAATCGATGTATTCGGGGATTCGCGCGCGGTTGTTGTACTGCGCGTCGAGCGCCGCCCGATCGTAGCCGCGGTAGATCGCCTCGCCGCTCATCCCGTCCTCCCGGATGCAGCCTCCAGGCAGTGTAGCCATTTTCGGACTCGGCCATCGACCGAGGCAGAGCAGCGCACTAAATTGCGTCCAGGCACCGCCAACTCCCACGAGAGGAATCGGACCATGCAGCGCCTGGTTCGCGCAGCCGTCGCCGTCGCCGCGGCCGCGGCAGTCAACGTCTTCATGTGGTTCGGACTGCCCGCCGCGCAGGCCGCGTCCGTCGGCGGCCCCTTCGAGCTGGTGGACCACACCGGACAAACGGTCACCGAAGAGAGCTTCGACGACCGCTACCTGCTGGTCTATTTCGGCTACGCCTATTGCCCGGATGTCTGCCCGACGGAGCTGCTGATCATGGGCCAAGCCGTGGACGAGCTCGGCGATTTCGGCGACGAGGTTCAGCCGCTCTTCGTCACTGTCGATCCGGCTCGCGATACGGTCGAATACCTGGCCGAGTACGTGCCCTCGTTCCATCCGCGCCTGGTCGGGCTGACGGGCAGCGACGAGCAGATCCGCTCCGCCGCCAAGGCCTACCGCGTCTACTACAGGCTCAACGAGCCGGATGAGGACGGCGCCTATCTGGTCGATCACACCTCGTACATCTATTTCATGGATCCTGACGGCGACTACTTGACCCACTTCGTCTTCGGCCAGGGGCCGGAGAAGATAGCGGAGATCATCCGCAAGCACCTGGATTGAGCGGGCGGAAACGGGCGGGCGAATGGCGGATTCGGGAGACGGCACCGCCGCGATCACCGCAACGCGGGAGCGCGAGGAGCGGCTGCGGTCGATGACCCAGACGGCTCCCGATGCCATCGTCGTCATCGACGAGCGCGGGATCATCGACACGGTCAACCCCGCAACGGAGCGCCTCTTCGGCTATTCCCGCGCCGAACTCGTCGGCAAGAACGTGAAAATCCTCATGCCGTCACCCTATCGCGAGGCCCACGATGCCCACCTCACGCGTTACCGCGAGACCGGTAAGAAGCGCGTCATCGGCATCGGCCGCGTCGTGGTCGGCAGGCGCAAGGACGGTACTACCTTCCCCGCGCGCCTCGCGATTGGGGAGATCGTCCTCGACCAGGGGCGGCTCTTCACCGGGTTCATCCACGACATTACCGAGCGCGAGCACATCCGGCAGCGCGCCGGCGTGCTGCAGCAGGAACTTATGCACGCCTCACGCCTCTCTGCGATGGGTGAGATGGCGTCGGGAATCGCACACGAATTGAACCAGCCGCTCACGGCCATCATGAACTACGCGAGAGCGGCGCGGCGGCATCTCGACCGCCCTGAGCCAGATGCCGCTCCCATCGCGGACCTCTTGGACAAGGCGGGCCTGCAGGCGGAACGCGCCGCTGAGATCATCAAGCGGCTACGGCGCTTCATCAGGCAGGACGAAAGCGAGCGTCGCCTTGAGCCTATCAACTCCGTCGTTGAAGAAGCAGCTGCACTGGCGTTGATCGGCGCGAGCGACAGCCACATCGAGCTGATATTCGATCTGGACGATGCCCTGCCCTCTGTCCTGATCGACCGTATCGAGGTGCAGCAGGTCGTACTCAACATCCTGCGCAACGCCATCGAAGCATTCGAGGGACCGGGCGAGCGAAAGCTTCGCGTCTCGACCAAGGCGGCAGGCTCCAAGGAGGTCCGGGTCGATATCAGGGACAACGGTCCCGGTCTCGCACCGGACATCGCGGACGATCCATTCCGCCCTTTCCAGACTACAAAGGAGGACGGTTTGGGGATCGGGCTCGCCATCAGCCGCACGATCATCGACGCCCACGGCGGCCGTCTCTGGGCCGAGAGCCCACCCGAAGGCGGCGCCGCTTTCTGCTTCTCTCTGCCGGTCGGGAGCGAGCCCGGTGAGTGAGCCGCCCGTCGTCGTAGCAGTCGTCGACGATGACGATGCAGTGCGCGATTCCCTGGGCGCGCTGTTGGAGTCCGCCGGCTACGGCGTCGACACCTACCCCTCAGGCCCGGCTTTTCTGAACGCCCTGCCCCAGTCCACGCCCGCTTGCGCTCTGGTCGATGTGCGGATGCCGGAGATGGACGGGCTGGAGCTGCAACGCCGGTTGGTGGACGCCGCACCGTCGCTTCCCGTCATCATCATCACCGGCCACGGCGACATAGCGATGGCAGTGCGCGCGATCAAGGCCGGTGCCGTAGATTTCGTCGAAAAGCCATTCACGGACCGCACCATTCTCGACGGCATCGCGCAGGCCCTGGCATTGCGCGAGGAGACGCTGAGCCGCGAGGCGCGACGCCTCGACGTCGACCGTCGCCTCGACCGGCTGACGGCGCGCGAGCGCGAGGTCTTCGAGCGGCTTGCCCGCGGCAGCTCCAACAAGGCCGTCGCCCGCGAGCTCGGTATCAGCCCACGCACGGTCGAGGTGCACCGCGCGCGGGTAATGGAGAAACTGCAGGCGCCGAGCCTCTCGCATCTGGTCCGCATGGCCATGATCGCGCAGGTGGACATGGGCGATATCTGATCGCCTTGCCACGCCGAATGGACCCGCTGCGTAAGGGGAATTCCCTACGCAACCAACCGAATTACGTAGCGCGGCGAAAGGCACCACATTCCCCGCCGGAAACCCGAAACGGACGCGGGGAGGAAGGTCCACAATGAGGGTTGCCGCTACAAGTCCAACTGCCGACGCAGCCCGGACCGACGGGCCCGATGTCGCCTTCAGCCGGCTCGACGCGATCGGCGTGATCAGGCATCTCGTACCCCATGAGTCGCTTGTGCTCGAAGGCGATGCGGCCGACCGCTTCCACCGCGTCCTGAGCGGCACCATCGCAGGCTACAAGGCGACGGCGGATGGGCGCAGGCAAATCCTGGCGTTCTCCTTCCCGGGCGATCTGGTGGGTCTCACCGCGGGCGAGCGCTACGCCTACAGCGCCGAGGCGGTGAATCACGCCAGCGTCCGCTCGGTGCCCCACGCAAGGCTGAGAGAGCTCGCGGCGCAAACGCCGGCGCTGCGCGAGAGCCTGCTCGAAACGCTGCGCCGAGAAGTCTCGGCCGCACAGGAACGGCTGCTTTGGCTCGGACGCAAGACGGCGCGGGAGCGATTGGCCGGCTTCCTACTGGAATGCGATGGCCGCATTGGGCAGCGCGACAAGGATGGGCGGCACTCCGTCCCGCTGCCGATGAGCCAACTCGAGATCGGTGACTACCTGGGGCTTGCCTCCGAGACGGTGAGCCGGACTCTTGCCGAACTCGTGCGCGACGGCGCCATCGATATCGTGCGTCCCTTCACCGGCGTCGTCATCCGCAACCGTCGCCGTCTCGAAAGGGCGGCGGACGAAGCCGCGCTACCAGCCGACACTCGGGCCCGAACAGGGTAGCCCGTCGGCCAACACCCGGTGCGTTCGGGCCGCGTCCGACCCGGTGTTAGAGTCGGGGGATGACCGCCCTCCCGCTCCGCTTGGTGCGGCTCCTTTCGGTTGCCGCCTGCCTACTCGCGCCGGCCCATGCCATGGCGGAATCGAACGTGCCACCGCCGGCGGATGACCAGGACATCGAACACAGTGCCGCCATGGCTCTGGGGCTTACGGCAACGCCAAACGCCGGCGTGGAAGGCCAATCCGTTCTCCTTTCCATGGCGGTGCAGGGTCATGCGTCGTCCCAATACGAGTTGGGGCTCATGCTCCTCGAAGGAGGGGGAATCGGTCGTGACCGTGCGCAGGCCGTTCAATGGCTTGAGCGCGCCGCATCCCAAGGCCACGAGGGCGCACTTGCCCACCTCAACGGGATGGCCGCAAGCGGCAACGTGGCGGCGCACCTCGCGCTCGGCTCGATCGCGCGCGATCACGCCCGCGGCGGTAGGGCGGCCGTGCGCCACCTGCGCGCAGCTGCGGCGGCCGGCGATCCGCAGGGGCTGCTCGCGCTCGGCGAACTCTACCGAGCGGGCGATGCGCTCGAGCCCGACAAGGCATACGCCGCCGTTCTGTTCCGCGCCGCCGCGGAAGCCGCCATGCATGCGGTGCAGCGTGCGCGGCTGGCAACAACTTCTGGCATTCTCGGCCCTGACTCCGACGAATGGCTCAAGGTCGCCGTTGCCCGCACGCGCGCCGCGAACGCCTTGCCTCCCAACCCTAACACCGATCAATCGGAACTCTTCGCACGCTACTGGGTCGGCCTGGCGCTCCTAGTCGGCGCCGGTACAATGGCCGACACGCCGCGTGGCCTTGCCCACCATCGGGCTGCCGCTGAACGCGGTTTCGATCTCGCCGAATTCAGCTTGGGGCTGCTCTACGAGCGCGGCCACGGCCTGCCCCGCGATCTCGATAGCGCGCACCATTGGTTGGCTCGTGCGGCGGCCCACGGTCACCCGCTTTCCGACCCGGCGCTATCGGCGATCAGCCGTCGCGGTGGGTCCGTTCGTGGCGCTCGTGACGCTCCTGCGCCTCGACACTGAGGGTCGCGATGGGGCGGGCTTCGAGACGGCGGATGCTGATGGGCTCGGCGGTTTCTTCGCAATAGCCGTAAGAGCCGTCGTCGATCCGCTGCAACGCCGCCTCGATCTTCGAGATCAACTTGCGGGCGCGGTCTCGGGTACGAAGCTGAACCGAGCGTTCCGATTCGACGGCGGCGCGGTCCGCCAGATCGGCCTCGTGCCCAGTATCGAGCCTGAGCTTTTCGAGGGTCGCATCGGTTTCGTCGAGGATGTCCTGCCGCCACACTTCCAGCTTGCGCCGGAAGTACTCCCGCATCTGCGGCGACATGAACTCCTCCCTGCTCGTTGGCCTGTACCTAGCCGGGAGCTCTTCTCGCTCTTGCGTCACTGCCTTGCCGCACACCCCTTGAAATGGGCGCGGAGTATAAG
>JAPPKP010000152.1 GCA_028819955.1 Rhodospirillaceae bacterium
AGCCGGCGGCCGCGAAGATCGCAGCGACAGCCTCTCTCAGCCGCCCGGCGTCGATAAAGAGGGCGTCTTGTTCGGCAATATTCATAGTCAGGCTCCGGGCGGTGGACGGGGGTCCGGCGGCGGACGGGGCTCGCTCTCGCCCCAGGCGACGCGGCCGTCGGTCGACAGCATGACCGCGATTGGCCGTGTGCGCGGGAAGTGAGCGAAGACGATCATGGCGATCACGGTGATGGGCACACAGAGGAACATCCCCGGCACGCCCCAGATCGTGCCCCAGACTGCGAGCGAGACCAGGGTCGCGAAGGGGCTGATGTTGAGCGACGAGCCCATCAACATCGGCTCCAGGAAGTTGCCGATGAAGACCTGGATCACGGCGAGGCTCGGCGTGACGATGAGGAAGGGCACGAAGGTGTCGAACTGCACCAGCGCCAGCAGCGCCGGGAAGAGGATGCCCAGCAGCGAGCCGATGGTCGGGATGTAGTTCAGCAGGAAGATGATGACCACCCAAAAACCGGCGAAGTCGAGTCCGACCGCCGCCAGCACGGCATAGCTGAGCCCCGCCGTCAGCGCGCTGGTGAAGGTCTTGATCCAGAGATAGTTCTGAATTTCCTGGGTCATGTGGCTGAGGATCTTGTGGACCCGCTCCTCCCGTTCCGGGTCGGGGAAGAGCGCCTTCATCTTGCGGTCGAAGCTGCCCTGCTCGACGAAGAGGAAGAGCATGTAGACCAGGATCAGTCCGGCTTCGCCAGCGATACTGGTCAGCGTCGTGGCAAGGCGGCCGACCACCGCGCTGAAGTCGATGCGGTCGACGATATCGGCGACATTGGGCGATTCCTGCATCCCGAAGAGCGCCGCCACCTCTCCGATCAGGCGCTGGAGATTGGCCTGATAGGTGGGAATCGCGTCGACGACGTTACGGAAGTTGCCGCTTACCATCTCTGCCAGCGACATGACCGCCGCGATGACGGCGAGTGCCGTGAGCGCTAGCGCAGCCCAGCGCGGCGGGCGAACGCCGCGTATGCTGAGCTTCATGATCCCGCGCGCGATGGCGTTGATCAGGTACCAGGCCATGACCGCGATGGCGATCGGAATCAGGATGTTCCGCCCGGAGATGAGCAGGTAAATGGTGAGGGCGGCGATGCCGGCCGAGGCCGCGAAGAGGATGAGTCTTGACTGCATGAAGGAAGACCGTCCGGAGCGCTCGGGGCATTGTTGGTCCCGGCCGGGCAACGGTCAACCGGCCGGGATGGGCGCGCGCCGACAGTGCATCCCTGCCCGTTGCCTTGCGGCCTCGACTCCCCACCTCCCCCTGTCCCCCCGAAGGGCGGAGGGGGGACGTAAGCTGAGAGGGCGCGCTTCTTTTCTCCCTCTCCTCCCCGCCGGGGAGGAGAGGGCCGGGGTGAGGAGGGGGCGTTCTGTCTCCTCCGTCGGAGCGGGCGCATGACCCAACGATCCGCAGCGGATCGAAGGCCGGGGCCGCTCCGCAGGCTCTACGACTGGACGCTCGCGCTCGCGGGCAAGCGGCACGCCGTCTGGGCGCTCGTCGCCGTGGCGTTCGCCGAGAGCTCGTTCTTCCCGATCCCGCCGGACCTGCTGCTGATCCCCATGGTGCTCGCGCAGCGGGCCAAGGCGTGGCTGCTGGCGGGTGTCTGCACGCTCTTCTCGGTCGCAGGCGGCCTCTTCGGCTATGCGATCGGCTACTTTCTCTTCGATGCCTTCGGCGGCCCGCTGCTCGAAGTCTGGGGCAACGAGGACAAGCTTGCGACGTTCGAGCGCTACCGCGACGAGTGGGGCGCCTGGATCGTCGTCGCGGGCGGCTTCACCCCGCTCCCATACAAGCTGATCACCATCGCGAGCGGCGCGGGCAAGCTCGACATCGGCGTGTTCGTTCTCGCCTCGCTGCTCGCGCGCGGGCTGCGATTCTATATTGTCGCGGCAATTCTGTGGCAGTTCGGCCCGCCGGCCCGCGCCTTCATCGAGCGCCACCTGGGCTGGGTGGCGCTGGCGGCGGTCGCCATCCTGATCGCCGTGGTGCTGGCGCTCCGCTTCGCCGGCTAAGGCGTTTCCGCTGTAAACGGAAACGCCTTAGCTCTTTATCGCTCACGGCAGCCGGCCTCCGGCCGGCGCCTCCGCGAGGGCGCCGCAAAGCGGCGGGCCGCGGTCGCGGCCTGTCGCTCGGCGATGAGCACCGAGTCCGGCGCCGATCGGGCTGGGTTACGGCGTGATGCCCTCGCTCTTGAGGCCGAGCACACCCTGCTCCTCGATCAGCTCGAGGATCGCCTCGTCGTTGCGCATCCAGCGCCGCGCCTTCTTGTCCTTCGCCTCCAGGCCGCGCTCCGCCGCCCACTGGCGGACGAAGCCGTTGGCGCCCCGCCACTTGCCGCCCTCGGGCCGCACGAACTGAACCGCGAAGGTGGTGATGCCGTAATTGGTGGTGAACAGGCCGTCCACCGTCACCCGCTGGTTGCAGAAGGGGATGAGATCGACGGTCGGCCCGGTGAAGGGGCCCGCGTTCTTGAGCGGCAGCACCAGGGTGCCGTCGTCCTGCAGCAGGCCGAGCAGGCGATTGCCGGCGCCGCAGTCCTCGGGGCAGTCGCCGCTGAGGACGCAGAGCACGTCGGTCACCTTGGCGTCGAAGCGCGCCTCCACCTCGTCGGGCAGCCCCCAGCTGTTGGCGGCGGAGGCCGCGCCGGCGGCCGCCATGGAGCCCACGAACAAGAGGGCCGCGGCGAAGCGCGTCATCGTGCGATAAGCCGGCATGCCTAGAGCCCTCCCGGCTGGATGTCGAAGTCCTCGTGGGAGTAGTTCACGATCCCGTGGTCCTCGACGACCTCGTTGACGGCGAGATACTTGACGCTGTCGCGCTCGTAGAGATCGCCGGTGACGACGACCTCGTTGGTCTGCATGCGAAAGATCGCCTTGTTGCCGATCACGTCGGGATGGTTCTCCATCATGAGCACGACGTAGACCTCCTCGTCGTCCTCGCTCAGGATTCCCACCGGCACGCCGCCCCGCGCGCACCAGACCGCGCAGCGGTGATGGGCCGAGCCCGTCGCCCACATGATCTCGCTCAGGTAACACCAGGAATCGATGACCTCGCCGGTCACCGTGATCCGCTGGGGCTCCGCCGCCGAGACCGGTGCTGCGGCAACGGCCGCGAGCCCCATGCCTCCGGCGACCAAGCCTGCGGCCGCCAACCGTATCAAGCGCATGTTCTCAACCTCTGCATTGCGGTTTTCGTCGGATAACGCCGCGCGAAATGGGGTCGCGCTCTCCTGCCCTTGATATTGGCCCGGACGGCGTCCCTCGCAAGCACGCCTCCCGCACCCGGCAGATGCGGGCGACACTAACAAGCTTCGCCCGCCCCCGCCATGCGAGCGGCCACGCCGGCCGTGCAACACTTCGTGAAATGTCGTTGATGCCCTGCGCTCACCGCTCGAGCTCCCTGATACGGGCGACCAGCCCCGCCGTCGATCGGTCGAGCGCGGCGTCGGCCCCCTCCCCCCCGCACACGACCGGGGCCAGGCGTTGCGCGAGCGCCTTGCCGAGCTCGACCCCGAACTGGTCGAAGGGATTGATGTTCCATAGGACCCCCATCGTGAACACCTTATGCTCGTAGAGCGCGATCAGCCGGCCGAGTGCGTACGGGTCGAGCTCACGGTACAGAATGGTCGTGGATGGCCGGTCGCCAGGGAAGGCCCGGTGCGGTGCGAGAGGTTCGGCCTCGGCTTCGGTTTGGCCGAAGGCCAGCGCCGCGCTCTGCGCCAGGCAATTGGCCAGCAGAATCCCATGGTGCTCCGGGTCGGCATCGCGCGGCCGGGCGGCGGCGATGAAGTCGACGGGGATCACGTCGGTGCCCTGGTGCAGGAGCTGGAAGAACGAGTGCTGCGCGTTGGTCCCCGGCTCCCCGAAGACGACTGCGCCGGTGGCGATCGGCGTGGGCGCGCCGTCCTGCGTGACGAACTTGCCGTTCGATTCCATTTCGAGCTGCTGGATGTAGGCCGGAAAGCGCTCCAGCCGCTGGTCGTAGGGGATCAGTGCCACGGCCGGCCAGCCCATCGCGTTGCGCCGCCAGATCGCCGTCAACGCGAACAGCACCGGCAGGTTCTCTTCGAGGGCGGCCTCTAGGAAGTGGCAGTCCATCGCCGCGGCCCCGGCGAGAAAGGACCGGAACCGCCTGGCACCGATGGCAATGGCCAGGGACAGCCCGATCGCACTCCAGAGAGAGTAGCGCCCGCCGACCCAGTCCCAGAAGCCGAAGACCCGCTCAGGCGGAACGCCGAACGCGGCGCAGGCCGCGCGATCGGTCGAGACCGCCGCCATGTTGTCGCCGGCGTGACCGCCCAGCCAGGTCCGGGCGGCATGGGCATTGGTCATCGTCTCAAGCGTCGTGAAGGTCTTCGACGCGACGATTACCAGCGTCTTCGCCGGGTCGAGCCCCCGGAGCGTATCGGCCAGATGGGCGCCATCGACATTCGAGACAAAGTGCACGCGGGGGCCGTCATGGTCGGGCGAGAGAGCGCACACGGCCATGGCAGGGCCGAGATCGGAGCCGCCGATGCCGATGTTGATGACGTCGGTGAAGCGGCCGGCGCGCGCGCCCTCGGCAAAGGCGAGGACTCGGGCGAGCGCACCCTCGACATCGTCGCCAGGGGGCGCCGCCGCGCCGCCGCGCAGCGCCATGTGGAGCGCCGCCCGGCCCTCGGTCCGGTTGACCGCCGTGCCCGCGAACATCGCCTCGCGCCGGCCCTCGACATCCACCGCCCGGGCAAGCGCGAGCAGCGCATCGAGCGCCGCGGCGTCGAGCTTCTCCTTCGAGAGGTCGATGGTCAGGTCGTCGAAGGCGAAGGAGAGCCGCTCGAACCGCGCCGGATCGTCGGCAAAGAGCGCGCGCAGATGGATGGGGCGCAGGCGCGCTGCCTCGCGGTGAACCCTCTCCCAGGCCGCTTCGAGCGGGGTCATGAATCCCCTAGACGACGACCGCGGCACCGGCGTCCGCGGGGCCGACGTGGCGACGGAAGGCGGCGAAGAGCTCACGCCCGATACCGTAGGCGTTGGCAGAAAGATCGGCCTCTGCCGGCGCCCGAGCGGCGAACTCGGCAGCGTCGATCAGCACGTCGAGCCGGCCCACCGCGGCGTCGAGCCGGAGCACGTCGCCGTCGCGCAACCGTGCGATCGCCCCGCCGGCGGCGGCCTCGGGCGTGACGTGGATGGCCGCCGGCACCTTGCCCGATGCGCCGGACATGCGCCCATCGGTGACCAGCGCCACGCGGAAGCCGCGGTCCTGCAGAGAGCCCAGCATCGGCGTCAGCGCGTGCAGCTCGGGCATGCCGTTGGCCTGCGGGCCCTGGAAGCGCAGCACGCAGACGAAGTCGCCCTCGAGCGCGCCGTCGCGGAACGCGGCCTTGATCTCCTCCTGATCGTGGAACACGCGGGCCGGGGCCTCGATGACGTGGTGCTCCGGCTTGACCGCCGAGGTCTTGATTACCGCCTGGCCGAGATTGCCTGTCAGCACCGTGAGCCCGCCGGTGTGCTGGAACGGGTCCGCTGCGGGGCGCAGAATCCTCTCGTTCAGGCTCGCGCGCGTACCATCGCGCCACTTGAGCCCATCGTCGCCCAGTACCGGCTCCTCGGTGTACCGGGCCAATCCATCGCCGGCGACGGTGCGGACATCGCCGTGCAGCAGCCCGGCCTCGAGCAGCTCGCCGATCATGAAGCCGAGCCCGCCGGCGGCGTGGAAATGGTTCACGTCGGCCAGTCCGTTGGGATAGACCCGCGCCATCAGCGGCGTGACGGCGGAAAGCTCGGCCATGTCGCTCCAGTCGATCAGCACGCCTGCGGCGCGGGCCATCGCGATGAGGTGAAGGGTCAGGTTGGTCGACCCGCCGGTGGCGTGCAGGCCGACCATGCCGTTGACGAAGGCGCGCTCTTCCAGCACCGCGCTCGCGGGCGTGTAGGAGTTGCCGTCGGCGGTAATCTCCAGCGCCCGCCGCGCCGCCGCCCGGGTCAGCGCCTCGCGCAGCGGCGTGCCGGGATTGACGAAGCTCGCGCCGGGCAGGTGCAGGCCCATGAACTCCATCAGCATTTGATTCGAGTTCGCCGTGCCGTAGAACGTGCAGGTGCCGGGGCCGTGGTAGGAGGCCATCTCGGCGGCCATCAGATCGTCCCGGCCGATCTCGCCACGCGCGTAGCGCTGGCGCACGGCGGCTTTCTCGTCGTTCGGCAGACCCGAAGTCATCGGCCCCGCCGGCGCGAAGATCGCCGGGATATGGCCGAAGGTCGCCGCCGCGATCACCAAACCGGGGACGATCTTGTCGCAGACGCCGAGGAAGATCGCGGCGTCGAAGCAGTTGTGCGAGAGCGCCACGCCTGCCGCGAGCGCGATCGCATCGCGACTGAAGAGCGAGAGCTCCATGCCGGGCTGGCCTTGGGTCACGCCGTCGCACATCGCAGGCACGCCGCCCGCGACCTGGGCGGTGCCGCCCGCGCGCCGCGCCTCGTCGCGGATCAGCGCAGGAAAACCCTCGAACGGCTGGTGGGCCGAGAGCATGTCGTTGTAGGCGGTGACGATGCCGATGTTGCCGGCGGTGCCCTCGGCCTGGCGCGTCTTGTCGGCCTCGGGGCTGGCCGCGAAGGCGTGCGCGAGGTTGCCGCAGGAGAGATGCGCGCGCGCCGGACCCGCGTCGGCGGCCCGAGCCATGCGCTCGAGATAGGCGGTGCGGGCGGACCGGCTTCGTGCGCGGACCCGCTCGGTCACCTGGTGCACGGTATCGTTCAGTGGCATCCGGGCTCTCCCGATCGTTGCCTCACGGCGCCCAGTAGACGGTGGCGGGGTCCGGCCTGTCGAGGACCAGCCGAACCGGGGCTTCGCAAGGGCCGGATGCGGCTTGAGCGCGATCTAGGGCCGCGCGTTTCTCCGCACCGTGGATCAGCACGAAGCACCGGACCGCCCCGGTCAGCACCGGCGCGGTGAGTGTGATGCGCTGCTCCGGCGCACCGGGCGCGCGCAACTTGAGCGCCGGCGTGTCGCAGTCCGCCGAAAGCGCCTCGTCCAAACGGTCGGCGCCGGGGAAGAGCGAGGCGATGTGCGAATCCTCCCCCATCCCCAGCACACAGGCATCGAGCGGCAGGAGTGCCGAGAGCGCCCGCTCGTCGTTGAGCGCCACGAAGCGCGCGGTACGGGCCGGGCCGGCGAACAGCGTCTCGTCGAGCAGGCGCCGGTTCGAGCGCGGATGATCGGCGGGGACGCAGCGCTCGTCGGTGAGCGTCACCACGACTGCCTCCCAGTCCAGCGCATGGCCGCCGAGCGCGGAGAGGAACGCGGCCGGCGTGGTGCCGCCCGGCACCGCCAGCGTTGCACGACCGGCGTCTCGAATTGCCCCCTCCAGCACCGCCGCGACCTCGCCGGCCAAGAGGCGGGCCAGCGCGCCCCGGTCCGCGGCCTCGACGATGCCCGTCACGCGGCGAGCGAGCGCCAGCGCCGGCCGTCCCGATGCATCAGCATCAGCGAATCTTCAGGCCCCGACGAATAGCTGTCGTAGGGCCGCGGCCGTTGGGGCGCGGCTTCCGCCGCGGCGATGATCGGATCGATCCAGCGCCACGCCGCCTCGACCTCGTCGCCGCGCATGAAGAGCGTCTGGTCGCCCCGGATGACGTCCATCACCAGGCGCTCATAGGCATCGGGCATGCTCAGGCCCTCGGCGCCCAGGGTCTCGGCAAAGGTCATGTCGAGCGGCGCCTCGCAGAGCCGCATGCCGCCGGGGCCCGGCTCCTTGATGGTCAGCCTCAGCTTGATCCCCTCGTCGGGCTGCAGCCTGATCGCCAGCACGTTGGGGCGCGTGCTCCCCGCACTCTCCGGAAAGATCGAATGCGGCGCGTCCTTGAAGACGACGGCGATCTCCGACATCCGCGCCCGCAGCCGCTTGCCCGTGCGCAGATAGAACGGCGCCCCGTTCCAGCGCCAGTTGGCGACCTCCGCCTTGACCGCCACGAAGCTCTCGGTGCGCGATCCGGGGTTCTCCGCGTCTTCCAGATAGCCCGCCTCGTCGCCCGCGCCGAGATACTGGCCGCGCACGACGTCGCCGAGCCCCTCCAGCGGCTTCAGGCTGTGCAGCACCTTGAGCTTCTCGTCGCGCACCGCGTCCGGGTCGAAATGCGCCGGCGGCTCCATGGCGATAAGGCAGAGCAGTTGCAGAAGATGGTTCTGCATCATGTCCCGAAGCGCGCCGTTCCGGTCGTAATAGGCGCCCCGGCCGCCGACGCCGACCCGCTCGGCGACGGTAATCTGCACGTGGTCGACATGGCGCGCGTTCCAGATCGGCTCGAACAGCGCATTGGCGAAGCGCAGCGCCATCAGGTTCTGCACCGTCTCCTTTCCGAGATAGTGGTCGATCCGATAGATCTGGCGCTCCTCGAACAGCGTCGCAAGCCGACGGTTTAGCGCTTGCGCGCTCTCCAGATCGCGGCCCAACGGCTTCTCGACCACCAGCCGCGTGTCGGGCGTGCGACAGCCGCTCCGCGCCACCCGTTCGCTGATCGGCCCGAAGAGGTGCGGCACCACCGAGAGATAGAAGACCCGCATGCGCTCCGAGCCATCGAGCCTTCCCGAGAGCGATTCCCAGCCGCCCTCGCCCTCGGCCTCGACCCGCACATAGTCGAGCATGTCGAGGAAGGCCGCCGCCCGATCGGGATCGAGTGCGCCCGGACCCGCATGCTCCTTGAGCGCTGCCTCGACCATGCGGCGATAGCCGTCGACGTCGAGCACTCTTCGGCCGGCGGCTATGATCCTCGAACCGGGCCGCGCCTGTCCGGCGAGCATGCGGCGGTAAAGCCCAGGCAACAGCTTGCGCAGCGCCAGATCGCCTGTACCGCCGAAGACCACGAGATCGAACGAATCGACCGGAATGACTCGCGAAACCATGTTCAATCAACCTCCAGCCCGCCTGGGAACGGCGCCACTGAGAGGAGCATTCCCGCTTCCCTAACCGATCAAGTGAATATCACCTTCAAAGCTCATGCCGCCATGGCGGGTTCGCCCCGGCTCGGGACACCGTAATCCCGGCGACCTGGGTGCCGAAGCGCAAGGCCTCGCGCATCAGGTCCCGATCGATCGCAGCCAGGGACTCCTTGATGAGCAGTCCGAGCTCCGCGAGCTTGGCCAGCACGCCCGCGTTGAAGGTATCGCCCGCACCGATCGTGTCGACGACGTCGACACGGTCGACCGGCACCGAGACCTCGGTGCCGTCCTTCACGAAGGCGGTGGCGCCGCTGTCGCTGCGCGTCAGGATCACGACGGATGGTCCGGCCTTGCGCACGAAGTCGAGTTTTTCGAACAGCGACTGCGGACCGGGGTAAACCCAGTTCAGATCCTCGTCCGAGACTTTCACGATGTCCGACAGTGCGATCATCTGATCCAGACGGTCGCGATAGCGCCTGATATCCCGGATGAAGCTTGGCCGGATGTTGGGATCGAGCATGACGACACGGGCCGCGGCCTCCCGCTTCAACAATGCGGCGTAGGCCTCGGCACCGGGTTCGAAGACCAGACTGATGCCGCCGAAATAGAGCGTGCTGACCTCGTCGGGCAGCAGGGGCATGTCCGCCCGGTCGAGCATCCGACCGGCCGAGTTCTCGTCGTAGAACGTGTAGGAGGCATGGCCGTCCGTGAGCTGGACGAACGCGAGCGTGGTGGGGCGGTCGGACGTGACCACCAGCGATGTGTCGACGTGGTTCGCATGAAGCGATGCGGTCAACTGCTGGCCGAAGAGATCGGTGGAAAGCCCGGTCAGCATGCCCGTCTGCACGCCCAGTCGTCCAAGCGCGATCGCGGTGTTGAAGACCGCACCGCCGACGTGCGGCACGTACCCGTCCTGCCCCGACTCGGTCGGTTTCGGGATCATGTCGATCAGTGCTTCGCCGCAGCAAAGGAGCATCGGATTACGCCTCCACGCCGTCGAAGAACCGGTGCAGGGCTACGCGCGGGCCGCTGGACGATACCTCTTCGAGCTGCCGGGCGAAGGCCTCCGCCCAAGGCCTGCTCTGGCCGAGGTCGCCGAAGATTTCGGAGAGACCGAGGAACGCCTCAGGATTGCTCGGGGCGGTCCGGGCTGCAGAGGTCAATTGATCGCTCCTCAAGTCCTGGAGGTCGATCCCGGAGTCGGCGGCGGTGGCGCACAAGCGGCTCCAGAACGCGATCTCGAGCGCCAGCCCTTCGATCGGCGCCCCCTGCTCTAGAGCATCCGAGACCGTGGGCAGCACGAACTTCGGCAGTCGGTTCGAGGCATCCTGGCAGAGCCGCGCGATGGTGTCACCGAGCGCGGGGTTCGAGAAGCGCCGGGCACAGGTCGTCAGGTAGTCGTCGAAGTCGAGGCCGGGAATCGGCGTGAGCACAGGAATGACCTCGCGGCGCATCAGCTGCATCATCCAGCGCGCGATGTCCGCATCGTCCATGGCGTCGTGAACCGCCTCGTAACCCAACAAGGCCGACGGATAGGCGATTGCCATGTGACTCGCGTTGAGAATCCGGAGCTTCATGGTCTCGTAAGGCGTGACGTCATCGACAAATTGTACGCCGACATGCTCCAGCGCCGGGCGACCCTGGGGAAAGTTGTCCTCGATCACCCACTGCCTGAAGGGCTCGCAGACGACGGGGGCGGCATCGTCCAGGCCGAAACGGTCCGCCACCAGCTCACGCTCGCGCTCCGACGTGGCAGGCGTAATGCAATCGACCATCGCGTTCGGAAAGGCGACGGTCGCGGCAATCCAGTCGTGCAGGTCCCGCGAGACCAGCGCAGCGAGACCGAGCACGGTCCGGCGGGTGACATCCCCGTTGTGCGGCACGTTATCGCAGGAGAGCACGGTGAACGGCGCGATCCCTTGGGTCCGGCGCTGTGCGAGAGCCGCGAGCAGCACACCGAACACGGTCTGCGGATCGCCGGGATGCTGGGCGTCGTGACGAATTCCCGGGTGTGCCGCATCGAACCCGCCGGTCGTCGCGTCGATAAAGTATCCGCCCTCCGTAATCGTCAGCGAAACGATGCGGATCGCCGGATCGGCGAGGCGGGCGACGATCGCCTCTGCGCGGACCTCACAGAAATCGACCATCGAGCCAACGATCCGCGCGGAGGCCCCGTCGGCGCTGAGGTCGACCACCGTCGTCAGCCAGTCTTGCGCCTGTAACCGGCGCCGTTGCTCGGCGTCGAAAGGCTTGATCCCGGCACCGACGACCGCCCAGTCGGGATCGCGGCCCTGCTCGAAGAGCCTGTCCAGGTAGACCATCTGGTGGGACCGATGGAAGTTGCCGACGCCGATGTGAAGGATGCCGGGGCTCAGCGAAGACCGCTCGTAGCCCAGGCCGGTGACGTTAGCCGGCAGGCGGCCGAGATTGGCGAGAGAGAGTTTCACAGGGTTGACCGGTCCATTCATTCTTATTGTCCGCGACGCTGGATGTGGGTGACGCGGCACGCCGCGCACGAGGAGTGGGAAGAGTCCATGTTGCTCGGGCCGTTCAGCGTGAACGGCGCCGCTCTTACGCCCCGGTCTGTCATTCGATCCGCAGGCCTGAGGCGTCGAATCGATGGATCTTTGCCGGATCGGGGGTCAGGTAGACGGTATCGCCATGGCCCGCGCCGTACTCACCGTCGGCACGGACGGTGAGGGTTCGCTGGCCATCCGCAAGATGAACGTAAAGGAAGGTGTCCGATCCCAGATGCTCGGCGACGCCGACCGTGCCCCGCCAGGTACCTTCGGTGGCCGAGATCGCCAAATGCTCCGGGCGGATGCCGATGCTGTGCGCACCGTGCCCGGCGGCTTCCTCGCCGTTGACGAAGTTCATTGTGGGCGAGCCGATGAAGCCTGCCACGAACCTGTTGCGCGGCGCGCTATAGAGATCCATCGGCGTGCCCACCTGCTCGATCACGCCCTCCTGCAGCACCACGATCTTCTCGGCCATGGTCATCGCCTCGACCTGATCGTGGGTGACATAGACCATGGTGGTTTCGAGGTTCTGGTGCAGCTCGGAGATCTCGAGCCGCATGTTCACGCGGAGCGCCGCGTCGAGATTCGAGAGCGGCTCGTCGAACAGGAATGCGGTCGGGTCACGAACAATGGCCCGGCCGATGGCGACCCGCTGGCGTTGCCCGCCGGAGAGCTGACGGGGGCGGCGGTCGAGATACTCGGTCAGGTTGAGAACCTTGGCCGCCGCCTCGACCTTCCGCATCTGCTCGTCCTTGCCGAGCCCCGCCATGCGGAGCGGAAAGGCAATGTTCTTGCGCACCGACATGTGCGGGTAGAGTGCGTAGGACTGGAACACCATGGCCAGCCGGCGCTTGGCCGGGGGCACGGCGGTGG
>JAPPKP010000336.1 GCA_028819955.1 Rhodospirillaceae bacterium
CCGAACTGGGTCGAGATCACGTTGGAGATCATGTTGGAGTAGGGCCCGCCCACCAATCTGGGCGAGATGAAGTCGCCGAACGAGAAGCAGAAGGTGAAGGTGAACCCCACCAGCAGACCCGGCACGGAGAGCGGCAGCGTGATGCGCAGGAAGGTGCCGAGCCTGCCGACGCCGAGGTCCTTCGAGCCCTCGATCAGGCTGCGCGGGATCTTCTCCAGCGTCGCGTAGAGCGGCATCACCATGAAAGGCGTGAAGATGTACGCCATCGTGATGACCATGGCGAACTGGTTGTAGAGCAGCACCTCGATCGGCTCGTCCACCACGCCGATCCAGATCAGGAAGGTGTTCAGGATCCCCTCGGTGCCCAGCACGATCTTCCAGGTGTAGACGCGCAGCAGGTAGGAGACCCAGAGCGGCACGATCGTCGCCACGTAGATGATCGTCCGCACGCGCGGCGAGCGCACCTTGAACACCAGGAAATAGGTGAGCGGATAGGCCAGCGCGAAGGTCACGATGGAAACGAAGACCGAGATCTTCAGGCTGCGCAGCAGGATCGTGACGTACTGCGATTCGGCGAATATCTTCAGGTAGTTGGCGACCTGGAAGTCGGGAACGTGGAAGGGAAACTGGGTCCGGTAGAAGCTGATCATCAGCATGATGACGTAGGGCACCAGCAGGACCACGACCCACCAGATCACGGGCGCGGAGACGAGAGCGGCGAACTCGAGCCGGCGCCGCCGGGCGTACCTCATTCGGTGCTGTCCGCCGACGCGTCGCCGGAGCCCGCGAAGAGGATCACGCTCGCCGGGTCGAAGCCGAGGGAGACCGTGCCGCCCACCGGCGGCAGCGGCATCTGGTGCAGCCCGGTCTCGAGCTGGCGGTGCACGATCAGCAGACGCTCGGCGCCGATGTCGATGGCGAGCCGCACTGAATCCCCGTGGAAGAAGACATCGCGCAGCTGGCCCGAGAGGCTGTTGAACCCGGCCGGCAGGTCGCCTCCGCCGCCGAGCACCACCTTCTCGGGCCGGATCGAGAGGGTGACCCGCTCGCCCACTGCCGGCGCGGTGCCCTGGAGTGCCACGCTGATCTCGGCGGTCCCGCAGCTCACCCGCGCGGTGCCGTCCACCGCCTCGGTCACGATGCCCGCGACCATGTTCGACGTGCCGAGGAAGTTCGCGACGTAAGGCGTCTCGGGCCGGTCGTAGAGATCCGTCGGCGTGCCCGCCTGCACGATGCGGCCCACATCCATCACCACGATCCGGTCGGACATCACCAGCGCCTCGGTCTGGTCGTGGGTGACCATCATGAAGGTGAGACCGATCTGGTCGTGCAGGCGCTTCAACTCCACCTGCATCGACTCGCGGAGCTTGGCGTCGAGCGCCGACATCGGCTCGTCGAGCAGCAGGATCTTCGGCCGCCGGATCAGGGCACGGGCGAGCGCCACGCGCTGCTTCTGGCCGATGGAAAGCTCGGCCGGCCTGCGATCCGCCTTGTCGAGCAGCTCGATGGTGCGGAGCGCGTCCTCCACCTCGCGCGCCGCCTCGCGCCGTTTCATCCCGGCGATGGAGAGGCCGTAGCCGATGTTCTGGGCGACCGTGAGGTGCGGAAAGAGCGCGAAGTCCTGGAACATCATGTTGACCGGCCGCCGGTAGGGCGGGAGGTCGGTGACGTCGCGACCGTCGAGCACGATGCGCCCGGCATCGGGATACTCGAAGCCCCCCACCATGCGCAGCGTGGTGGTCTTGCCGCAGCCGGAGGGCCCGAGGATGGTCAGGAACTCGCCTTCCTCGACAACGAGTGTCACGTCGTCCACGGCGCGCACCCCGCCGCGGAACGTCTTCGTGACATTCTGGATTTCGAGGATGGCGGCCATGGCGGGACGTGCTTCTTCGTGGGCAGGCGGAGCATACGCCAGAACGTCTACGGCCTGAATTCGCGCAGGGCTCGCCTGATGCGGCGCCGTTTACGCCTCAGACGGCGGCCTCTACACTCCCGCGAAACAGAGCCGGGAGGGGAGGTTTCGTGAGCGCCCGCTGGAACGACGGCCACAGGTTCGCGGGGCGCGTCGCCATCGTGACCGGCGCGAGCGGCGCGCTGGGGGGCGCCTGCGCACGCGCGTTCGCCCTTGAAGGTGCCCAGATTGCTCTCGCCTATCGCAGCGGTGCCGACGCGGCTGGCGAGGCGGTGGACGAGATCGCGGCCGCCGGCGGCATGGCGCATGCCGCTCACCTGGACATCACCGACGAGCACTCGGTGCAGGGCTTCGTCGAGGACGCGGCGGCGCGCTACGGCGGTATCGACGTGCTGATCAACGCAGCGGGCCGGATCGACGCGGCGGACGCCGTGCGCTTCGCCGAGACCGACCCGGCAGCCTGGGACGCCCTCTTCGCGGTCGACGTGAAGGGCACCTTCCTGATGTGCCGCGCCGTCGTGCCGCACATGGAGGCGCGCGGCGGCGGCGCCATCGTCAACTTCGCGGGCTCCTACGGCAACGGCGTGAACCAGGAGAACATGGTGAACTCGGTCGCCGTCTCCTACTGCGCGGCGAAGGGCGCGGTGCGCGGCTTCACCGCCTCCCTCGCCCGCGACCTCGCGCCCACCATCCGGGTCAACGCCGTCTCGCCCGGGCCGATCCAGGCGAATTGGGACGCCGATTGGGGAATCCCGGCCGAGCATGTCGAAGAGGCTGTGAATTCGACCCAGCTCAAGCGCATGGGCATGCCTCAGGAGATCGCGGAGACGGTGCTGTTCCTCGCCTCCGACGGCGCGGGCTACATCACCGGCCAGATGGTGCTCGCGGACGGCGGCTGGACGCTGGCGGGGTAGGGGCGGAGGAGCGGGACGAATGGCTCTGGAAGCGATCGACCTCGCCGCGCTGATTCCGGCCGACCTGCCCGACGGCCGCGACGCGGTGGCGGAAGGCCGCGCGCTCGGGCCCACGATCGAACGTGCGACCTCGCTCTATTGCGAGGAGAAGGGCGTCGGCTCCGAGCGTGAATGGCGCGAGAAAGCCAGAGCCCAGGGCATCCCCTGTACCTGCATGAACATCGGCCTCGCCACCTGGGACGACACGCGCGAGGCCATGGGGTCGATCTACGAGGACGCGCTCTCGCGCGGCGTGCGTCCGCCGGACCGCTTCAACCTGCTGGCCGAGCGGCGCATGGGGCTGCCGAAGGAGCTTCGCGCCCAGGCCCCGCAGGAGACCGGGCCCGTGCTCTGGACCGACCGGCACTGGTGGGAGATGACCCACACGGTGCCGATCCAGCCGGAGGCCGCCGACAACATGATCGGCGGGCCGGGCTCGGTCGACAACGTGGTGAACGCGCTCCAGGTCGGCATCACCTGCATCGGCGTGCTCAGCCAGTATTCCTGGCGCTGGCCCTACTGGGACGACGAGACCGCGCAGCTGATGGCGGTGCTGAAGGCCGGCGGTGTGCTGGCCTCGCTGCGGGACCAGGGGGTGGTGTTCGATTCCTATCTTGAGGACGGCTACCCCGGCGTCTTCCATGACTACGCCAGCTACATCGGCTGGGCGATGCTGGAGCGCTACGTCTGCGAGGAGCTGATCGGCGCCGCCTATTCGCCCTCCTGGGGCGGGCTCACCCAGAACCCGGTGATCAAGTCGGCGGTGACACTGGCGCTCGACGCCGTGAACCCGGATCGCGTGCCGACCTCGTTCATCCAGGGCGACACCATCGGGTACTCGCGCGATTTCGACGGCAACATGGCCGTGCTCGTGAACGACCTGATGATGATGAAGATGACCGACCTGCGCTATCGGCTCGGCGGCGCGCCCATCGCCGTGCCGGTGACGGAGGTCGAGCGCATCCCCACCTGGGAGGAGGTGGCGACCGTCCAGACCGTGAGCCGCAAGTGCGAGGACTACCTGCCGATGATGGAGCCCTACGTCGACTGGGGCAAGATCGAGGCGCTGCGCGACGAGCTGGTGGCGGGCGGCAGGCGCTTCTTCCGGAACGCGCTGGATGCGATGGTCGAGATGGGCGTCGATGTGCAGGATCCCGCGCCCGCCCTGCTCCTGCTCAAGCGGCTCGGCCCCGAGACCTGCGAGACGCTGTTCGGTGCCGGCGAGCGCGACGACGCTTACCTGCGCGGCCGCAAGCCGATCCTGGAGACCGACCTGGTCCGCGAGACCATGAAGCAGCGCGAGACGCTGCTTGCCGGCCTCGCGGCGCGCGGCGCGGTCGATGGCCTGAAGGCGAAGAACGTCGTGGTCGCGTCCACCGACGTCCACGAGTTCGCGAAGTTCCTGCTTACCTCCACCCTCGACGCCGCCGGCAGCAACGTCATCGACTGCGGCATCAATCGCGATCCCGAGGACATCGTGAAGGTCGCGGTGGAGACCGCCGCCGATGCCGTGGTCATCACCACCCACAACGGCGTCGCCCGCAGCTACGGCACCAAGCTGATCGACGAGATGCGCGACGCGCGCCTGGATGCGCCGGTCTTCATGGGCGGCGTGCTGAACGAGGATATCGAGGGCTCCGACGTGCCGGTGGACGTGCGCCAGGACCTGGGCAACATCGGCATCCGCACGCCGGGCTCTATCGACGACCTGCTGGTGACGATGGAAGCCGAGTGCGGCGCGAAGCCGTGAATGCGATCGCGCTCGTCGATTTCGGAAGCACCTTCACAAAGCTGACGATCACCGAGGCCGGCACGGGCCGCCTGCTGGCTGCCGCCCAGGCACCCACGACCGTGGAGACGGACGTGATGGAGGGCTACCGGGAGGCCCTCGACCGCGCCCTCGGCCAGGCGCCCGGCAGGCTCACGAACGTCCGCCGGCTCGCGGCATCGAGCGCCGGCGGCGGCTTGCGGGTCGCCGCCATCGGCCTCGTGCCCGACTACACGGCGCAGGCGGCGCGGCAGGCCGCGCTCAACGCCGGCGCGCGGATTGAGCTTACGTTGTCAGGCCGGCTGGACGGGCAGGCCATCGCGGCCCTGGAAGAGGCGCAGCCCGAGATCGTGCTGTTCTCCGGCGGCACCGACGGCGGGCAGCGTGAGCAGGTGCTGGAAAATGCCGAGGCGCTCTCCCAAGCCCGGATCGAAAGCCGCATCGTCGTGGCCTGCAACCGCGATGTCTCTGCCGCCGTCGCCGGGATGGTGACGCCGCGCGAGCGGGTCACGGCGGTCGCCAATGTGCTGCCAGCCATCGGCCGGCTCGACATCGAGCCGGCGCGGACCGCAATCCACGACGAATTCATCCGCCATGTAATTCGCGGCAAGGGACTGAGCCGCGCCGAAGAGTTCCACGAGGCCGTCATCATGCCGACGCCGGAGGCGGTGCTGCGGGCGACTCGGCTGCTGGCCCAGGGTGGCGACGGGGCGACGCCGGCCGATGTCGTCGTGATCGACTTGGGCGGTGCCACGACCGATGTGCACGCGGCCATCGCGCTCAAGCCTGCACCCGTCGGCATTCGCTCGGCCGGCCTTCCGGCGTTGCCGCTCCGGCGCACCGTGGAAGGCGATCTCGGCATGCGCTGGAGTGCGCCCGGAGCCTTGGAAGCTGACGGCGCGTGGCTCGAATTCGAGTGTCATGCTGCTGCAACATCACACGACGCGCTTCTGAACGCTTGCGCACGCCGCCGCCGGGAGCCGGACTATCTGCCCGACGACCAGGACGAAGAGCGCATCGACCGGGCACTCGCGACCGCCTGCGTGACCCACGCGCTGCAGCGCCACTGCGGCACGCTCAAGACCGTCTACGTCCCCGGTCAGGGTGCGGACTTCGAGCAGCGGGGGGCCGATCTCCGGGATGTTCCTCTGGTGATCGGCACAGGCGGCGTGCTCGGGCGCCAGGCGGAGGGCGAAGCGGTGCTGCGCGTTGCACTCGAACGCCAGGCGAAGGGATCGCTGACGCCACGGGCGCCCGCCATAGCTCTCGACCGCAGCTACGTGTTTGCGGCAGCCGGCCTGCTTTCCACGGTGGACGAAAGCGGTGCCCGGGCGCTGCTTGCCGATCAGGGGCTGACCGCCGAATTGCGACGCCCGGGAAGCACAACATAAACGTTACACGACAGTTTGTTACGCCTATAATGACGAATCCGCATGTGCGGTATCTCACAATTGTCATGTATGACGAGTTGAGTTTGTCCCCTTCAACTGGCAGCATCGGTGCCTCGACCCTGATCACACATCCTGTACGAGGACGCGGGATGTTTGACGGAAGGATGGCGGCGGCCTCAAAGGCTGCCGCGCAGACGGTGACCGACGCGACGCCACCGGCCCACCCGCATGGACCGGAGCTGCCTGACATGTCCGGCAGCTACGGCCAATACATCTCCTCAGGCCTTTACGATCGGCGTTACCCGCGCCCGAACCGGCGCACGCTGCGGAAGATGAAGCGGTGCCTGCCTCCCGGAGGACGGTTTCTCGACGTCGGCGCCGGCACCGGTCGATACACTCTGCCGCTCCTTCAGCTAAGCGGGACGCGCTGCGTGGCCCACGACATTTGCCCGGTTGCCCGCGAGACGCTGGCGGAACGCCTGAGGGACTTCGTGAGCGACGACCGGCTGGTCATTCGAGGGGGCGACCCCGACGACCTGGCTGCGGAGCTTCCGCAGACCTTCGACCTCGCGCTGTTGGCTTTCGGGGTCCTGGCGCACGTTGCCCGGCGCGCAGAGCGCCTGCGCCTGCTGCGGGCCATCCGCACCATGTTGAGGGCGGACGGCACCCTGATCCTCAGCGTGCCGAACGCGAAGCGGCGGTTCCGCGCCGAACAGCGCGATGCGGAGCCTCTGGTGCGAGAGGGCACGCTCGAGCCCGGCGACGTCCTCTACAAGCGCCAACAGGCCGACGGAGTGATTCGCCTGTTCTACCACCTCTATACGCTTGACGAGGTGTACGCCGACCTTTCGGAGGCCGGATTCCGGGTCGCGAGCGTCGGGGCCGAGAGCCTGCTGTCCGAACGGAGGGTCGTCAGTTCCCGGCCGATCGGTTGGCTCGATGCCTTGGCCTGCCAGTTCGCGCCGACGACACTCGGCTACGACCTCCTCGCCGCCGCCAAGCCACAGACTGCAGGCGATTCATAAGAATTTTTCATAACCCTTCCAGAAAAAATCTATTGGCATTTATCCTTCAGCAGTACCATCTCTGAAGTGCCGCCCCCCGGCCGATCTTGCACAGATTTGGCGGAACGAGCGTCCAACGGCTCCGCCAAGAGCGGATCGCAAGGCAAGTCCTGGCCGGGAGGGGCGGGACCGGGTCCCTCCCTGCCCGCCGTTCCCGCCCTTTGGCCGCCGGCGTCGGCCCCCGCTGCCGCCGGCGCCCAGCGGTGGCGGCCCATCGCTCCCTTCGCCTCGCTTCGTGCATTCCGCCATGACCCTGACCGGACATGCGGTTTACGATGGGCGGCCCGGCAGCGGGCCGCTCACGGCACGACGGAGAACGACTCATGGCGACCGTACTGCAGACAGACTTCGCCTGGCCCGACGTCGGCATCGAGCGCGCGGTGATCGAAGACGCCGGCCACACGCTGGTCACCGGCCCTTCCGAGCCGAGCCCGGCGGAGGCGGTCGAGGCCATGGTGGACCAGCACGACCCCGCCGCGATCCTCACCTGTTGGGCCCAGATCTCCGCTGCCGCAATCGAGCGCCCCTCGGCGCTCAAGATCGTGCAGCGGCTGGGCGTCGGGCTCGACAACATCGCGGTGGAGGCAGCGACCGCGCGCGGCACCTGGGTCGGCAACGTGCCGGACTATTGCGTCGAAGAGGTCTCGGACCACGCGGTGGCCATGGCCTACGCCTGGCTCCGTGGCGTCGTTCACTTCGACCGCGCGGTGAAGACGGGCGCGTGGGACCCCTCCGGCGCCCGCCTGCGCCGCGGGGCGACGATGACCGCCGGCATCCTCGGCATGGGGCGGATCGGGCGCTGCACCGCGCGCAAGCTGGACGCACTCGGCATGGCCGTGCTGGGCCACGATATCGCCGCCCCGCCCGAGGCCGTGCCAGCGCAAATGGTCGGGCTCGACCGGCTCGCCGCGGACTCCGACATCGTCGTGGTCCACCTGCCGCTTACCGACGCGACGCACCACCTGGTCGATGCGGCGTTCCTCGCCCGCGTCAAGCCGGGCGCCTTCCTCGTCAATGTGAGCCGCGGCCCTGTGGTCGACAATGACGCACTGATCGAGGCGCTGGAGGCCGGCCAGCTCGCCGGCGCCGGCCTCGACGTGGTGGAGGGCGAGCCGAGCCCGCCCGCAGAACTCGTCGCCCGCGCCGACGTGATCGCGACGCCGCACGTGGCCTTCTCCTCCGATGCCTCGCTGGCCGAGCTCAGGCGGCGCGGTGCGGAGGAGGTGGTGCGGGTGCTCGCCGGCGATGCGCCGGTGAATGCATGCAACCGCATCGATTGAGGAGCCGGGGCGCTCGAATCGCGCGCGGGCAAGGAAGGCACCGATGACCGCACCGAAACCCGCCGTCGTCGACCAGGCCGATCTCGCCTGGGAGGGCGGGGAGGACGCCAACCTCGCCACAGGCACCGGGATTCGCTGGAAGCTGCTGATCACCGGCGAGCGGACGGGCTCCACGGGCCTCGCCACCGGGATCGCCGAGGTCGCGCCGGGCTCGGAGCTCCGCCGCCATCACCACGAGCCCGCGGAGACCTATTACATCATGAGCGGCCAGGGCGAGATAGAGATCGAGGGCCGCATCCACGCAGTGAAGCCTGGCAGCGCGGTCTACATCCCCCCCGACGCAAAGCACGCGCTGCGCTGCACCGGTGCTGACCCGCTGGTCTTCGTGTTCGCCTTCCCGCGCGACCGCTTCGACAAGATCGTCTACCACTTCGATCACTAGCACTCGAGGTTAGGCCGCGCGCGTTGACTCGGTTCCGCCTCCGGGGCTAAACCTCGGCAGGCGTCGCGGCCCGTGCGAGGGCCGGATTTCGGGGGCGAATTCGTGGCAGATCAATCAAGCGGCAGCGGAGCCCGCGCGCGACCGATCTCGCCCCACCTCACCATCTATCGGCCGCAGCTCACCTCGGTGCTCTCGATCCTGCACCGGATGACCGGGGTGATTCTGGCGTCGGGCGCGGCGATGCTCTGCGCCTGGCTGCTGACCGCCGCCGCAGGCGAGCGTTACTACGATTGGACCGCGTGGTTCCTTACCTCGTGGCTCGGCTACGCGCTGCTGGCGGCCTGGTCGTGGTGCCTCTTCTATCACCTGTGCAACGGCGTCCGGCACCTGTTCTGGGATGCCGGCATGTGCCTCTCGCTCCGCGAGACCTATGGCTCGGGCATCGCCGTTGTGGTGGCGTCGTTCGTGCTGACCGGGCTCTCCTGGGGCCTCGGCATCGCCTGCAACCTGGCCGGCTGAGGGGCGCCATGGCACTGCAGACCCCGCTCGCCAAGGTACGTCACCTGGGCTCCGCCAAAGAGGGGGTCAACCACTGGTGGTGGCAGCGGCTCACCGCGATCCTGCTGGTGCCGCTCTCGCTCTGGTTCGTGGGCTCGCTCTGGTCGCTGATTGCCGCGGGCGCGGACCGCGACGATTTCGTCGACTGGCTCTCCGGCCCGGTCGCAGCGGTGCTGATGCTGCTCTTCCTGGGCGCAACCTTCTATCACCTGAAGCTCGGCCTTCAGGTGGTGATCGAGGACTACGTGCACGGCAAGTGCAAGTGGCCGCTGCTGATCCTCAACACGCTGCTCTGCCTCGTGCTCTGCCTCGCCTCGCTCTATTCCGTGATCCTGATCGCGGTGCAGGGATGAGCCCATGACCGCCGCCTACCCGATCGCCGAGCACCACGACGACGTGGTGGTGGTGGGCGCCGGCGGTGCCGGCCTGCGCGCCACTCTCGGCCTCGCCGAGGCCGGCCTGCAGACCGCCTGTATCAGCAAGCTCTTCCCCACCCGCAGCCACACAGTGGCCGCCCAGGGCGGCATCTCGGCGGCGCTCGGCAACATGGAGGAGGACGACTGGCGCTGGCACATGTACGACACCGTCAAGGGCTCGGACTGGCTGGGCGACCAGGACGCGATCGAATACCTGTGCAAGGAGGGGCCGAGGGCGGTCATCGAGCTTGAGCACTACGGCGTGCCCTTCTCCCGCACGCCCGACGGCAAGATCTACCAGCGCGCCTTCGGCGGCATGTCGCTCAACTACGGCGAGAAGCAGGCGCACCGCACCTGCGCCGCTGCCGACCGCACCGGCCATGCCATCCTGCACACGCTCTATCAGCAGTCACTGCGCCACAGGGCGGCGTTCTTCATCGAGTATTTCGCCCTCGACCTGGTGATGGACGAGGAGGGCGCGTGTCGCGGCGTGCTCGCCTGGAACCTGGACGACGGCACGCTGCATCTCTTCCGCGCCCACATGGTGATCCTGGCGACCGGCGGTTACGGCCGCGCCTACTTCTCCGCCACCTCGGCCCACACCTGCACGGGCGACGGCAACGCCATGGTGCTGCGCGCAGGGCTGCCGTTGCAGGACATGGAGTTCGTGCAGTTCCACCCCACCGGCATCTACGGCTCCGGCTGCCTGATGAGCGAGGGCGCGCGCGGCGAGGGCGGCTACCTGATCAACTCCGAGGGCGAGCGCTTCATGGAGCGCTACGCGCCCAACGCCAAGGACCTCGCCTCGCGCGACGTGGTGAGCCGCGCGATCACCATGGAGATCCGCGAGGGGCGCGGCTGCGGGCCCGAGAAGGACCACATGCACCTGAAGATGGACCATCTCGGCGCCGAGGTGCTGAACGAGCGCTTGCCCGGCATCACCGAGACGGCCCGCATCTTCGCCGGCGTCGAGCCGCTGAAGGAGCCGGTCCCGGTGATCCCCACCGTCCACTACAACATGGGCGGTATCCCCTGCATCTATACCGGCGAGACGGTGACGGTGAGGGACGGCGACCCCGATTCCGCGGTCCCCGGCCTGATGTCGGTGGGGGAGGCCGCCTGCGTCTCCGTCCACGGTGCCAACCGGCTGGGGTCCAACTCGCTGCTCGACCTCGTCGTGTTCGGCCGCGCGGCGGCAGAGCGCTGCGCCGAGATCGTCGAGGCCGGCGCGCCTCACAAGCCGATGCAGAACGGCACGCTCGACAAGAGCCTCGACTGGTTCGACCGGCTCCGCCACGCCAAGGGCGAGACGCCCACGGCTGCGATCCGGCTCGACATGCAGCGCACCATGCAGGAGCACGCCGGCGTCTTCCGCACCCAGGAGATCATGGAGGAGGGCGCGCGCAAGCTGGACGGGGTCTGGGATGGCTTCCGCAACGACATCGGCGTCGCCGACCGCTCGCTGATCTGGAACTCCGACCTCGCCGAGACCATCGAGCTCGACAACCTGATGCGCCAGGCGAGCGTCACCCTGCACTCGGCGCTCAAGCGCGAGGAGAGCCGCGGGGCGCATGCCCGCGAGGATTTCCCGGACCGCGACGACGAGAAGTGGCTGAAGCACACCGTCGCCTGGCTCGACGACGACGGCGCGACGCGGCTCGACTACCGGCCGGTGCACTTGCATACGCTCAGCAACGAGGTCGAGACCGTTCCCCTCAAGGCGCGGGTCTACTAGGGCCCCGGCAAGGTCGATCCATGGCGCAGCTCACGCTCCCGCAGAACTCGAAGATCAGTAAGGGCAGGCACTTCCCCGTCGCCGGGACGGGCCGGACCAGGCGCTTCAAGATCTACCGCTACGATCCCGACAGCGGCGAGAATCCGCGCACCGATACCTACGACCTCGATCTCGACCGCTGCGGGCCGATGGTCCTGGACGCCCTCATCAAGATCAAGAACGAGGTGGATGCGACGCTCACCTTCCGCCGTAGCTGCCGCGAGGGGATTTGCGGCTCCTGCGCCATGAACGTCGACGGCACCAACACGCTCGCCTGCATCAAGCCCATCGACGAGGTGAGGGGCGAGGTGCGCATCTATCCGCTGCCGCACATGCCGGTGGTGAAGGACCTGGTGCCCGACATGGCGGACTTCTACGCCCAGTACGCCTCCATCGAGCCCTGGATGAAGACGGACACCGCGCCGCCGTCGTCCACCGAGCGGCTGCAGGCGCAGGAGGATCGCGAGAAGCTCGACGGTCTCTACGAGTGCATCCTGTGCGCCTGCTGCTCGACGAGCTGCCCGAGCTACTGGTGGAACAGCGACCGCTACCTGGGCCCCGCGACCCTGCTGCAGGCCTACCGCTGGCTCGCCGACAGCCGCGACGAGGCGACCGGCGAGCGGCTCGACGAGCTGGAGGACCCGTTCCGGCTCTACCGCTGCCACACCATCATGAACTGCACCCGCACCTGCCCGAAGCACCTGAACCCGGC
>JAPPKP010000210.1:0-9038 GCA_028819955.1 Rhodospirillaceae bacterium
GCGCCACGCCGTGCAGCGCGCCCGCGCCGCCGAAGGCGACGAGCGCGAAGTCGCGGGGATCGTAGCCCCGGCTGATGGAGATGAGCCGCACGGCGTCCGCCATGTTGGCGTTGGCGACGCTGACGATGGCCTTGGCGGCGGTGACCGGGTCCATGCCGAGGGGCTCGGCGACGCCGGTGCGGACGGCGGTCTCGGACGCCGCCTTGTCGAGCTCGATCTGCCCGCCGGCGAGCGAGGTGCCGAGCCGGCCGAGCGCGAGGTTCGCGTCGGTGTTGGTGGGCGTGGTGTTGCCGCGGCCGTAGCAGGCCGGGCCCGGATCGGCGCCCGCCGACTGCGGCCCGTTGTGCAGCGAGCCCGCATCGTCGATCCAGGCGAGCGAGCCGCCGCCCGCGCCGATGGTCAGCACCTCGATGCTGGGGAAGCGGATGGGGTAGCCGAACTCGATGTGCCAGTCCTTGGTAACGCGCGATTCGCCGCCGAACACCAGCGAGACGTCGCAGCTGGTGCCGCCCATGTCGAGGCCGATGGAGTTCTCGTAGCCGCAGAGCATGGCGATGTGGCGGCTCGCGATGGCGCCGGCGGCGATGCCGGAGCCGGCGAGGCGGCCCGCGAACTGGCCGGCGGTGGCCGGCGTCATCACGCCGCCGCCGGAGTGCAGCATGAGCAGGTCGCTGGCGTAGCCGCCCTGCTGCAGCGCGTCGTTCATGCGCTTGACGTAGCCGCCGACGACCGGGCTCAGGATCGCGTTCACCACGGTGGTGGAGAAGCGCTCGTGCTCGAAGATCTCGGGCAGGGTCTCGGACGACGTGGTGATCTCGACGCCCGGCAGCTCCTCCTGCAGGATCTCCTTCATCCGCGCCTCGTGCTGCGGGTTGATGAAGGAGTTCATGAAGCAGACGGCGACCGCGTGAACGCCGCGCTTGCGGAGGATGCGGGCTTTCTCGCGCGCATCCGCTTCGTCGAGCGGGGTCGCTATCCGGCCGCCGTGGTCGATGCGCTCGCGCACGGTGAGCCGGTCGCGGCGGCGGATGTAGGGCTGGGCCACGTCGTTGTAGGTGTCCCAGAGGTCTTCCTTGTTGGAGCGCCTGATCTCGATGACGTCGCGATAGCCCTCGGTGCAGATCATCGCGGCGGGCGGCAGCCGGCGCGTGATCAGCGCGTTGGTGGCGACGGTGGTGCCGTGGGAGAAGAGTGTCACGTCCCTGAGCGAGACCTCCGCCTCGTCCAGCCCCCGCATCGCGCCGATCAGGGGGTCGTCGGGCGTCGATGCCGTCTTCGCGACCCTGAGGGCGCCCGAATCCTCGTCGAGAATACAGATATCGGTGAACGTGCCGCCGATATCGACCGCTACCCTGAGCTTCGTCACGGAGTCCTCCCGCCACTCTGTCCGTTGCTGTCGCCGCGCCGAGGACGCGGCCCTGTGATTGTCGTGCTCCCCGGTGTCATCCCGTCGCAGACGCCTTGCTGTCGCGAAGGTCGAGCTCCGGCGGCAGGATGGTCCGCTCGTCGAGCGTCGCCGCCTCGAGCTGCGCCGGCGTGAGGTTGCGCACCTCGCCCAGGTCGGCGCCGGAGAGATCGGCGTCCGCCAGGGCCACGCCGCCGAAATAGGCGCTCCGCAGCGACGCGTTGCGGAAGCTGGTGCCGGGGAACTCGGCGCCCACCAGCATGGCGCCTTCGAGGTTCGCCTGCTCGAAGCTGGCGCGGCCGGCCCAGGTGCCATGCAGGTCGGCGCGGGTCAGCGTCGCGTGCTCCAGGTGCGCGCGGCCGAGCCAGGCGCGCTGCAGGCTGGCCTCGACCAGGGAGGCATGCTCCATGCGCGCATCGCCGAGGGCGGCGTCGGAGAGATCGGTCCTGTCCAGCACCGCGCGCTGCAGCGTGGAGCCGGCGAGGTCGGCGCGGTTCAGGTTGGCGCCCGAGAAATCGGCCTCGGAGAGATTGGCGCCGGCAAAATCGGCGCGGAAGAGGTTGGCGTCGGCGAAGCGCGCGCGGCGCAGGTCCGCGCCGGGGAAGCGCACGTCCGAAAGCTCCATACCGGAGAAGTCGGCGCGCGTACCCGCCGCACCGTCGCTTGCGAGCCAGCGCGCGTGGTCTGCACGCAGCCGCGCGACGGTGTCGAGATCGGGCTCTTGGCCCGCTGCCGCTTCGCCGGGCGGCTTCGACATTGCGCAAACCCCCTTGCCCCACGCAGCCACGCCCCCGGCGCCGCACAGGGTCCTCACGCCGAATGTGGCTATCCAATAGCGATAGAAGGCGTTTCGATCAATGGTGGATGGGGAAGGTGGAGCACGCGGCTGGAATGTTAGTCACAACGGCGGTTGACACGAATCGCCAACCCTTACAGCTTGGGTGGATGCGGAAGTGTCTTCTCGCAGCCTTTCTGATAGCCTTGGACGGACTGATTGGCTTTCTTTTCGGCGTCGAATCGTTCGTCATTGCGACGGTCGTGCTTGGCTTGGCGTGCGCCTACGTTTATCGCGCAGAGCTACATTCGGCGCTTATGGCCGTCTTTCGAAAATTGAGGCTTCCCCTGCCGCAGGGCAGCGAAGGGGGTGAGAACCATATTTCTCTGTCCGACGCCGTAACGAGAGCATGGGAAATCGAAGAGATACGTCGTCTTCCCGAGTTCGAGAAGCTTGTGCGCGACCGCCCGCAAGATGTGCTTCGGAGACTGGCCGAGCGTATCTTTGATGGAGGCGATCCGAGTTTGTCAATTCGCGGCGTCATCGGCGTTCCGCCTCTTGAGCAGAAAGTCGAGACGCCGGAAGAATACACATTCTCGGACGATCTAACCGAAATGACCCACGTTACCGGCGATGGACGCTGCTATCGCGAATTGCGCGTCCGGTGGTCGGATATCGAAAGAAGCATCCGCCAAAGGACGGGTGCTCAGTCGTGACAAGGGGAAGAGTCATGACGCGTCGGAATGGGTCCGTACCGATTGGTGCAACATGTGGGAAAGAGCAAAGACCTCCATCTGCTCCCCTCTCGAAAGCTCGGGGGAGTGCATCGTCACCTCTTGAAGAACTTCTCGAAGAAGCGATAGCGTCCCCTCTGAAGTCCGCTCTTCGGGCGGAAGTTCATCGGCACACGCAATGGCTGCGCCGAGCGCTGCCAGAAATGTGCCAACAGCATTCATGCCGATTGCGTCAGCATCCATCGAGTCGTTCAAGGCGGAAAATCCTTTGCTATGAAACCAATGCTTGATCCCGCTCGCGATCTTGCGGGCGCGACACTCGAGAAGCTGGCGAAGGCGCTGTTTCGCCGGACACAGCTGCTATAACCCGGAACCCGACGGCAGCCCGTTGTTCGCGACCAGGTCGCAGTAGAGGAGGTTCCTGACGACGATGCCAGCGAAGGTGTAGCGCATCTGGACGAGGGGTGCTGAGGCCCGCATGTGGTGCTTGCCGGCAGGTCCGCGCTCAAAAACCTCGCGGCGCTTCTTCTTCGACGTGCTCTTTTTGTCGCCGCCGAAATAGGCCTCATCCACTTCGACCGGACCATCAAACGGGCCATCACTCTCGGATGCCCATGCTTTCCGAATGCGATGCAACATGAACCACGCCGTCGCAGTTTTCTCGATCGGAAACATGTTCATCGACTCAACGACGGTGAGTCCTTGACGATGTACTTTGCCGGGTGCCTCGAGTGCGATCTTTCAAACCCCTCCCATCCCTTGAAACATAGGGTGAGTCCAGCGCAGGATGTCAACCATTCGTTACAATACTCGTTGCCTCGATAAACGGGGCGATCACAATGCCCAGTATTGATCGCGAAGGCGTTCGGTTACGGCTTTCTGGGACTCGGCGACCTCGCGGATGTCGGTTTGTGTCCGGGTCGTCTCATCGGCTGTGTTCAACTCGGACTGCACGTGGAGATGCTCTGGCGCGTCCGGGGCGGCGAGCCTGAGGGGTGCTGGAATCTCCGGCGCCTCGATGACGCCGAGGGCGCGCAACGCAATGCCGGGGTGTTGAAGCCGGGCGTGCAGGGCGGCGCGTGCGGCTTGCGTATGCCTTTGCCAAGCCGCCGCGAGGTGCTGGAGCCCGGCCAGGAACTCGAACAACGACTGCACCTCGGCTTTTCGGGGCTGCACGACGCTCTCCTCTGTCGGTCGGCGTGGATCTCGGCTTCGGTCTGCGCGGGCCACCGCGATGCGTGGGTGTCGTCAAACCGCAATATATAGGGGTGGCCCGGTGCGTCAACCGCTTTCACTGGTATTGCGGCCCGAGGGAAGGGCGCGACGCCGCAGGCCCGACGGCTTGGCCGTGGCTCAGGCTTCGTCGTCGGGGTGGGAGTCCACCACGATCACGTCGTAGCCGTCGTCGTCGCCTGCCACGCCTCAGCGTCTCCCGCCCCGTCCCGCGTTATCCCGCCTTGTCCCGCCGTTTGCGGCCGGGCGCCCGGCTATCTAACGTGCGCGCGCACGCACGGCAATGCGGGGGCGGGATGACGAGCGGCATCGGCAGGGCGGAGCGGCGGACGGAGGACGAGCGCTTCCTCACCGGGCGCGGGCGTTATGTCGACGACCTCGCGCTACCGCGCCAGGCCTGCGGCTCGGTGGTGCGCTCGCCCCACGCCCATGCCGCGCTAGGCGCCATCGATACGAGCGCCGCTCTGGCGATGCCGGGGGTGCTGGCGGTCTACAAGGCGGCCGACCTGGCCGCGGCCGGCATCGGCGGCATCCCCTGCGTGATGAAGCCCACGGGCGCGGACGGCAAGGAGAGCGCGACGCCGCCCCGCCCGGTGCTCGCGGCAGGGCGGGTGCGGATGATGGGCGACCCGGTGGCCTTCGTCGTGGCCGAGACCTCCGAAGAGGCCCGCGCCGCGGCTGAGGCGGTTACGGTCACCTATCGCCCGCTCGCGGCGGTGACCGATGCCGAGGCCGCACTGCAGCCCTGTGCGCCGCTGCTGCACGACGACGCGCCCGGCAACCTATGCGTGGACTGGGAGCTGGGCGACCGGGCGGCTGTGGAGGAGGCGCTGACCGCGGCGGCCCATCGCACCAGCCTGGAGACCCGCAACCAGCGGGTCATCGTCTGCCCCATGGAAACCCGTGCCGCGCTCGGCTCCTACGATGCCGGCAGCGGCATCTACACGCTGACCGCCGGCACGCAGGGCGTCCACCTGGTGCGGAACGTCCTGGCCAGGCACGTGCTGAAGGTGCCGGCGCAGCGGCTGCGCGTGGTGACGCCGGATGTGGGTGGCGCCTTCGGGGTCAAGCTCTGGGTCTATCCCGAGTACGCGCTGGTGCTGTTCGCGGCGCGCAGGCACGGGCGCCCGGTGAAGTGGGTGGCGGAGCGGGGCGAGGCCATGGCGAGCGACCACCAGGGCCGGGATCTCTGCTCGCGCGCCACGCTCGCATTGGACGCCGACGGGCGGTTCCTGGCATTGGCCATCGAGAGCGTCGCCACTCTCGGCGCCTATGCCTCCAACTACGGGCCGTCGGTCTCCACCGTGGGCGGGACGCGCGCGCTGATCGGCCCCTACCGGACGCCGGCCCTCCACGTCCGCGTTTGCTCCGCCTACACCAACACGGCGCCGACGGACGCCTATCGCGGCGCAGGCCGGCCCGAGAACGTCTATCTGCTGGAGCGCTTGATCGACAAGGCGGCGCATGATTTGGGTCTCGATCCGGCCGAGCTGCGGCGCCGCAACCTGGTTGCCGCCGAGGCCATGCCCTACCGCACGCCGCTGGGGCACACCTACGATTCGGGCGACTTCCCCGCGATCCTGGAGAAGGCGTGCGATGCGAGCGGCTGGCGCGCGGCGCGCGGGCGAGAGGCCGGTGCGGGAGAGGGGGCCTGCCTGCGCGGCATCGGATTGGCTTTCTACGTCGATCCCTGCGGCGCCAACCGCAACCAGTGGGTGGCGCTGCGCTTCAATGCGGAAGGCGCGGCGACGCTGCTGATCGGCAGCCAGTCGACGGGGCAGGGGCACGAGACGGCCTACGCCCAGATCGTCGCCGATCGTCTCGGAATGCCCGTCGGCCAGGTGCGTGTGCGGCAGGGAGATACCGACCTGGTCGCCCACGGCAGCGGCTCCAGCGGCTCGCGCAGCCTCCCCTACGGCGGCAACGCGGTGCTTCGCGCGGCGGAGGAGGCGGCGGAGAAGGGACGCGCCGTCGCCGCCGCGCTGTTGGAGGTGCGGGAGGCGGACGTGCGCTTCGAGGGCGGGCGCTACCGCATCGCCGGCACCGACCGTTCGGCGGGCTTCGCCGAGGTCGTGCGCGCCTCGTTCGATGCGGCGCTCCGGCCGGAGGCGGAGACGCCCGGCCTCGATTGCGAGGTCAACCATGTGGCCCGCGCCGTGACCTTCGCCAACGGCTGCCACGTGTGCGAGGTGGAGATCGAGCGGGCCACGGGGCTGGTGCGGATCGTGCGCTACACCGCCGTGGACGACTTCGGGCGCATCCTCAATCCGCTGCTGGCGGAGGGCCAGAATCACGGTGCGGTCGCCCAGGGGATCGGGCAGGCGCTGACCGAGCACGCGGTCTACGACGAGGCGAGCGGACAGCTCCTCGCGGGCTCGTTCATGGACTACACGCTGCTGCGTGCCGACGACCTGCCGCTCTTCGACGGACACTTCGCCGTGGTACCGTGCGTGACCAACCCGCTCGGCGTGAAGGGCTGCGGGGAGGCGGGCTCGATCGTGTCGCCGGCAGCGGTGATGAACGCGGTGGCCGATGCGCTCCACGACCACGGCGGCCACGAGAGGGTCGAGATGCCGGCGACGCCCGAGGCGATCTGGCGCATCCTGCACGGGCAACCGGCGACCGGACCAATGGAAGGAGCCGACGCAACATGACGAGCTGGCGCAACCGCAAGACCCTGATCCTCAGCCGCACCGACATGATGGGCCTGCTGGAGCCCGGCGAGTACGTCGATTGCGTCGAGACCGCGTTCCGCCGGCACGGCGAGGGGCGCTGCTACCTGGAACCCAAGGGCCACATCGTGCTCGACAAGTATCCGGGCGAGTGGGAGGTCATGCCCTCCTACATCGAGGAGCCGGCGGGCGCGGGCGTGACCGAGGCTGCGGCCTGCAAGTGGGTCTCCATCCGCGAGCACAACCGGTCGCGGTTCGACCTGCCGACGGTGTTCTCGATCCTGGTCTACACCGAGCCCGAGACCGGCTTTCCGCTGGCCATCGTGGACGGCAGCTACCACACCATGATGCGCACGGGAGCGTCTGCGGCCGTCTCGATCCGCTGGCTCGCGCGCGAGGGGGCGTCGGTGCTGGCGCTGGGGGGCGCGGGCGACGTGGGCATCGGCTCGCTCCGGACCTGCGCCGCCGAGCGGGACTGGTCCGAGGTGCGGGTCTGGAGCCGCACTCAGGCCACCCTCGATGCCTTCATGGCGAGCGAGGCGCCGCGCCATCCGGGGCTCAACCTGGTGCCCTCGACCGATCTGGAGCAGGTCGTGCGGGGCGCCGATGCGGTGGTGACCACCACCACCGGCGCGGAGCCCGTGGTGCGCGACGAATGGATCGCGCCGGGCACCCACATCGCGGCGCTGGGCTCCGACCTCGCCGGCAACCAGGAGCTGGAGAGCGCGATTGCGGGACGGGCGCGCATTTTCGTTGACGACATCAGGCAGTGTGTGCCCGACGGCGAGATCAACGTGCCGATCAGGGAGGGCGTGATTGCGGCGGACGACGTGGCCGGCGAGATCGGCGCCGTCATCTGCGGCCGGCTGGAGGGGCGGCGGGACGATGGCGAGATCACGCTCTTCGATTCGACCGGAATCGCGATCCAGGATTCGGCGACCGTGCCGTTAGAGTATCAGCGCGCGGTCGAGGCCGGCGTCGGCATCGAGAAGAAGATGATCTCGACTTGATCGCGACCGGGGCGGCGTACCAAGATAGCCGCGCACGTTCTCGTTGGCAGTGTCGAGGTCGATTGCCCGGCCGGTCCAGCAGATTGAACCGAAAGCAGAGGGAGGAAACCATGAATCGTTTTGTTCGCCCCGCCAGGATGGCGCTCGCGGCCGGGATTTTCGCGGCTGCGGCGATCGCCGGGACGGCGCAAGCGCAGGAGACCAAGCTGGCGGTGCTGTTCCTGGATTCCCAGGGATTCTTCGGGGGCATCCAGAAGGGCATCGTCGAAGGCGCTGCCGACTCGAACGTCTCGCTGATCTCGAGCAACTCCGAGAGCGACCCGACCATCGAAGCCGAGTTCCTGGACGTGGCGATCGGCGCGGGCGTGGACGCCGTCATCATGTCGCCCGTCTCGTTCGAGGGATCGGTGCCGGCGATCGAGCGCGTGGTAGAGGCCGGCATCCCGGTCGTCTGCTACAACACCTGCCTCTCGGATGCGGACACCGAGCGCCTGGCCGGCGGCCTCGTGACCACCAACCAGTTCGACTTCGGCAAGGGCGTCGGCGCGGTCGCGGCGGATCACATCGTCGCTTCAGGTACGATGGCCCGTGTCGGCATCCTGAATTGCGACCGCTACGAGGCCTGCCAGCAGCGCAAGGCCGGCTTCCTCGCCGCGCTCGACGGGGCGGGGGCCAGCTACGAGATCGTCTCGGACCAGGAAGGATTCATCGCCGACGCGGCCACGCAGACCGCGACCGAGATGCTGACCGCCAATCCGGACATCGACCTGATCTGGACCGCCAACGAGGGCGGCACCATCGGCGCGGTGCTCGGCGTCATGGCCGCGGGACTCGGCGGGCAGACATCGGTCTTCGGGTCGGACATCACCCTGCAGATCGCGCAGATGCTGCAGGACGGCGATGTGCTCAAGGCGGTGATCGCGCAACAGCCGCAGGAAATGGGGCGCGGGGCCGTGCAGATCGCGCTGAAAATTCTCGCCGGCGAAGCGGTCGAGGACAAGCTGATCTACATTCCGACGCTGGTCCTCGAAGCAAGCAAACCCCAGAGCGTTGCCGACTGGATGGAAGCCCACGCGGACGGCATTCCCTGATTGTCGGGCAAATTCGGAGTTGAGGGGCGGCCCCCACGCCCCCCCACCGCATCCACCAAAAAAAACCACCTAAACAAGTATACCCCACCCGGTACATAGCCGACAATGAAAAAATACC
>JAPPKP010000210.1:9048-12270 GCA_028819955.1 Rhodospirillaceae bacterium
CACCCGCGTGATCGTTGTTTCTACCCCCCCCGCGCTCTTTTATTCTTTTTTTTCCTTTTTTTTTTTTTTTGGGGGGCCCTCCCCCCCCCCCCCCCCTGCGCTTCCAGCATCGATAACCAGGTCTCGATGTATCGCCGAGCGGTTCGTTAGCCGACTATGACTCTTTCCCCGATAGCGCAGGATCTGCGCCCGAAGCACTGGTGGGACGGCCACCTCAACGAACTCGGGCTTCTGCTGGCGCTGATCTGTCTTGTCGTCGTCTACTCGCAGATCGCGCCGAACTTCCTGTCGGACCGAAACCTGGTCAACATTCTTCGCTCCGCCTCATACGTGGGAATGATCGCCTTCCCCATGACGTTCGTGATCGTCGCCGGGGAAATCGATATCAGCGTGGGCCCCGCGGTCGCCTTTTTCGGTGTCGCCTTCGCTCATCTTGTCGGCACGTACGACGTGCCGATCGGAGTGGCCCTGCCGCTGGTGGTTGCCGTGGGCGCGCTTGTCGGCGGGGCGGCCGGGCTGGCGCGGGTGGCCTACGGCGTGCCCACCTTCATCGCCACCCTCGCGCTCTGGAGCTCGCTGCGCGGCGCGGCGCGCTGGTGGACCGACGCGTTGCCGGTGATCGTGCCCAGCAAGGAATTCCGCACCGCGTTGGGCGGAGACCTGCTGGGACTCCCCGTCGTCGCCTGGATGATGATCGCCACCTTTCTGATCTTCGCCTACCTGGCCAGGTTCAGCCGTTACGGCCGGCACATCTATGCGCTCGGCGCGAACCCGGCGGCGGTCTCGGCGCTCGGAATCGACATCGCCCGGATACGAATCCTCATCATGGCGACGACCGGGGCGATGGCCGCGTTCGTCGGCGTGCTGATCGACGCGCGGCTCGGCTCCGGCAACGCCAACGCCGCAACCGGAATGGAATTCGATGTGATCGCCGCCGTCATCGTGGGCGGGACACTGCTCTCCGGCGGACACGGGCGCATGGTCGGCACGCTGCTCGGCGTCATCGTCATCGCGGTTCTGGCCAACGGGCTGGTGCTGACCGGCGTGGACCCGGACGTGCAGCAGGTCGTGCGCGGGGTAGTCATCCTGGTTGCGGTTCTGGTCAACTCCTGGCTCGCCCGGCGGGGCGGCAGGGTGTGAGCCATGACCGCTGAACCCGCCGCGCCGCTCGTGCAGATGCGCAATGTCGGGATGAATTTCGGCGCGGTCGAAGCGCTGATCGACGTCGATCTCGAGCTCCACCGGGGCGAAGTGCTCGGCCTCATGGGCGACAATGGCGCGGGCAAGTCCACGATCGTGAAGATCATCGCCGGGAACCTGAGCCCGAGCAGCGGAGAGCTGCTGGTCGACGGCGAGCTCAAGGCCTTCTCGAACCCGTCCGATGCGCGGAGCAACGGCATCGAGGTCGTCTACCAGGACCTTGCGCTCTGCAACAACCTGACGGCGGCCGAGAACGTTTTCCTCGGGCGCGAGATCGTCAGGCGGCTCGGATCGCTCCCGGTCGCGGTGGATTTCCGCGCCATGCGCAAGCGGGCCGCCGAGCTGTTTCAGGAGCTGGAGTCCGACACACGTGCGAGCCAGATCGTGAACAGCATGTCCGGCGGGCAGCGCCAGGCCGTCGCCATCGCCCGCACCCGGCTCAACGACTCGCGGGCCGTGCTGATGGACGAGCCGACGGCGGCGATCAGCGTGCGCCAGGTGGAGCAGGTGCTGAAGCTGATCAGGCGCCTGCGCGATCAGGGCGTGTCGATTCTTCTGGTCTCGCACCGGATGCCGGACGTGTTTGCCGTGGCAGACCGGGTCGTCGTGCTCCGCCGGGGGGTCAAGGTGGCCGACAGGCCGGTGTCCGAAACCTCGCCCGAAGAGGTCACCGGACTGATCACCGGCGCCATCGAGAGGGTGTGACGAAGCGGGGGGAGTGGCCGGGGCAGCGTGACGTTGCTCCCCGCCCGGTGCCTTCAGACCCTGGACCATGGTGCGGTGCACGGGGTGCTGCGCCTGCGCCATGGTCGCGCCATGAAGCGCAAGAGAAACAGGCGGCGGGGCGCGACGAGGCGGCGGGGCGCCAAGACCGAGACGGGTGGGGGCTCGGCGGGCAAGCCGTCGCAGGTTGCGGTCCGGGGTGCCGGTGCCGCCGTAGAGATCGAGGACGGCGCCACCGTCGATGCCATCGCGACGAGCGTTCGCGCGGGCGGTATTCCGCGCGCGTCTCAGCGCGGCGACGGCGAGAGTTCGCATTCTGCCGGTGGCGACGGCGACGCTTCGGGTGCCGCCGGCGACAGCCAGAGTTCGAGCGCCGGCGACGCTCTCTTCGCCGCGCGCATTCGCGGTCTGATCGACATGCAGCGCGAGGCGCGGGCCCTCACAGCGGCGTGGGCGGAGAGTCGGGAGCCCGGCGCCGGGGAACGCAGCGCGCGCTTCGCCATCGAGGGCGTGCGCTCGATGGTGCAGCACAAGATGGCCGAGCTCAGCGGGCGCACGGAGCCGGCTTCGCTGGACGAGCTCGAGTGTCTTTCCCGTGCGCTGCAGCGCATCGAGGTCGCCGACAGGTATTGCAGCGAACGCGAGCGGGCGGCGGCGGAGGCCGAGAGCACCGTCCATCCGGCCGAACGGAAGCCGCCGCTCTCGACGGAGGAGCTGAGAGCCAAGCTCTACCCGGCCATCATGGAGCAGTTCAACATCAAGCGCCTGGGCACGCAGCCGTGGGAGCCCTGGCCGGATGACCCCCCGCCTGCCGAGCCCCACGCCGACGCCCCGCTGCCAGAGACAGTCGACGACCATGCCGCCTGGGATGAGTCCGAAGCGCAGAGCGAGGCAGAGGCGTGGACCGCGCATGGGTCCGAAGAGGCGCGTGAAGAGCGCGGTCCGGTCGAGACGCAGGAAGCGCGCGATGAGGAGCGCGTGCACAGAGAGCACGACAAGGGAAACCCGCGCCGAGCGCGGGACGAGGTCCGCCCGCGCATGCCGCTCGCGAGCGAGCGCCTGAGGAACGCGGGGGGACTCGGCAGCACCTGGGCGGCCCTCTCCGACTTCTACTGAGACTTGTTCTTTTCCCTCAGGCGCCGGGCACTCGCTCTTTGATTCCGCGCGCGTGCCCGCGCGACGCTCGCTTGGGCTACGCGATTACGCGCGCGGCGCAGTCGCGCCGTTCGTGCCTGACGGCCCGTCCCACCTTGTATCTCATTCCCTGGCCGTCGGGTTTATTGTGGCGGCGTTGGAGGC
>JAPPKP010000095.1 GCA_028819955.1 Rhodospirillaceae bacterium
TGCATGGCGTCTCCAAGCGCTTCGGCTCGGTGCTCGCCGTCGACGGCGTCGATCTGGCGATCGCGCACGGCGAGTTCGTGGTCCTGGTCGGCCCCTCCGGGTGCGGCAAGACCACCACGCTGCGCATGATCTCAGGGCTCGAGAGCGTGACCGCCGGGCGCATCCTGATCGGCGGGCATGACGTGACCGACGTCGCGCCGGCGCGGCGCGGCGTGGCGATGGTGTTCCAGTCCTACGCCCTCTTCCCCCACATGACGGCGGCGCAGAACATCGGCTTCGGGCTCAGGCTGGCCAAGGTGCCGAAGGCCGAGATCGCCCGGCGCGTGGCCGAGGTCGCCGCGACGCTTCAGATCGAGGCGTTGCTCGGGCGCTACCCGCGCGAGCTTTCCGGCGGGCAGCGCCAGCGCGTCGCCATCGGGCGCTCCATCATCCGCGACCCACAAGTCTTCCTGTTCGACGAGCCGCTCTCCAACTTGGACGCTGCGCTCCGGGTGAGGATGCGGCTCGAGATCGCGCGGCTTCGCGACCGTCTCGACGCTACCATGGTCTACGTCACCCACGACCAAACCGAGGCGATGACGCTGGCCGACCGGATCGTGGTGTTCGACCATGGGCGGATCGAGCAGGTCGGCCCGCCGGAGGAGCTCTACGAGGCGCCCGCAAACCGGTTCGTGGCCGGGTTCATCGGCGCGCCTGCGATGAACTTCATCGACGCCGCGATCCAAACGGCCGGGGGATCGGAGCCGCAGGTGCGGTTCGGCTCGGCGTCTCTGCCGGCCGGGCGCCTGCACGGCGCGGCGCCCGGCCCCGTCACGCTGGGCATTCGGCCGGAGCACCTCTACATCGCGTCCGAGGCCGAAGCAGATTTCCGCGGGCGGGTCGAGATCGTCGAGAAGCTGGGAGGCGAGTCGCTGGCATACCTCCAGACGGCGTTCACGGCCGAACCGGTCACCATCAAGCTCTCCGAGGAAGCGCTCGTCCGCCCCGGAGACGAGGTTCCGGTGCGGGTGGGCCGGGAGCGCTTCCACCTGTTCGGAGAGGGCGGGGCCGTTCTCTAGCCCGGCCGCGTGAGCGTGCGCGCCACGGCGTCGGCCCAGCGGGCGCGGGCCGGTGCGGAATCGCCGCGGGGCGTGAACCGCCGGCCGGGGGGGAGGCGCGGCTCGGCCGGATCGGAGAACACGCCGACGCCGAGCCCTGCCAGCACGGCCGCGCCCCAGGCCGTGGTCTCGGTGACGGCCGGGCGTTCAACGGTCAGCCCGACGATGTCGGCCAGGGTCTGGGCGAACCAGTCGTTCGCGCTCATCCCGCCGTCGATCCGCATCAGCGCGGGCTGGACGCCGTCGGCGGCCGCCGCATCCAGAAGATCGGCGGTCTGGTGTGCCGCGGCCGCCAATGCGGCGCGCGCAAGCTCGGCCGGGCCCGTATCGCGGGTGAGCCCGAAGAGCGCGCCGCGCGCATCCGCGTCCCACCAGGGCGCGCCTAGGCCGACGAAGGCCGGTACCATAACCACGCCGCTCTCGCCCGCCTCGTGCGCCAGCGCCTCGGTCTCCGCCGCATCGGCGATCACGCCCAGCCCGTCGCGCAGCCATTGCACCGCCGCGCCGGCAACGAAGACGGCGCCTTCCAGCGCGTAGGTCGTCCTGCCGTCGAGGCTGAGGGCGACGGTGGTGAGCAGCCGATGGCGCGAGGCGACCGGCTCGGTGCCGGTGTGGGCCAGCAGGAAGCAGCCGGTGCCGTAGGTGCTCTTGACGTCCCCGGCCTCCAGGCAGCCCTGGCCCAGCGTCGCCGCGTGCTGATCGCCGGCCATGCCCGCCACCGGCACGGGCGCGCCCAGGATATCCGTGGTGCCGAAGCCGTCCGCGTTGCCGCGCACTTCCGGCAGAACGGCCTCCGGCACGTCGAAGAGCGCAAGCAGCTCGGGGCTCCAGGCGCCCTTGTGAATATCGAACAGGTTGGTCCGCGCGGCGTTGGTGGCGCAGGTCGCGTGGATCCGGCCGCCGGTGAGCCGCCAGACCAGGAAGCTGTCGACCGTGCCAAAGGCGAGGTCGCTGCGTTCTCGCGCACCGGGCACGGCATCGAGTAGCCAGGCCAGCTTGGTCGCCGAGAAATAGGGGTCGATCAGGAGGCCGCTGCGCTCGGCGACGAAGGGCTCCCGCCCCTCCGCGCGCAGCCGGTCGCAGACGGGCGCCGTGCGCCGGTCCTGCCAGACGATGGCGTTGTGCAAGCAGGCGCCGCTTGCGCGGTCCCAGAGCAGCACCGTCTCGCGCTGGTTGGTGATGCCGATGGCGGCGGGCAGGGCGTCGTCGGCCGCCTCGCGCAACACCGCGACGCTGGCCTCCCAGATCTCTTCCGGGTCGTGCTCCACCCAGCCGTCCGCCGGGTAGATCTGGCGCAGCTCGCGCTGGGCCGTCCTGAGCGGCGTGCCGGCACTGTCGAACAGGATCGCGCGGGTGGACGTGGTGCCCTGGTCGAGGGCGAGCAGGAGCGGGCCGGACGCCATGGCGTTCATGCTAGAGCGCGCCCGTCCTTGACGGAAGCGCGACAGGCCGCGACCGGCGTCACGCACCGCCCGTCATCGCGCGCGCGGCAAAGCCATCGGTCTTGGGCCGGGATGAGGCGGGACTCGCCGGGATTGAGCGGGATTAAGTGGGACTGGCCGGGACAAAGCGGGATTCTCCGGGATTGGTGGGATTCGTGGGATTCGCGGGGACAAAGCGGGATTCGCCGGGATTAGTGGGATTCGCCGGGACAGCGTGGGATTCCGCCGCGCACGCAGCGGCCTCCTAAGCGACGAACGTCCTGCCATCCGGCCTGCCGCGCCCGGTTCGCGTTCGCCATTCATGGCGTGAGGTTGGCACCCCCACTGCTCACCGTGCACCGCACCATGGTGCGGGCCAGCCCGCGCGTCTCACCGCATGCCGCACCTCGCCCCTAGGTACGCGCGCAGTCGCTCCTCGCCGTCGGCGGAGACGCCGAGACCCTTCCGGGTGCGCCGCCACAGGATGTCCTCGGCGGTCCGGGCCCACTCGTGCTCGACCAGATACGCAACCTCCGCCGCGTAAAGCCCTGCCCCGAAGTGTTCGCCGAGGTCGTCGGCGCTGCTGCGGCCGGCGAGCAGGGCATGGATGTCGGTGCCGTAATGGCGGATGAAGTGACGGAGAAGCCGCTCCGGCATCCATGAGTAACGCGCGGCGCATTGCGCGGTGAAAGCATCGATGTCTGCGTTGGGGATATCGCCACCGGGGAGCGGCGCGGCGCCCGTCCATCGCGCGCCCCTGATACGGAGGGGCCCCGCCAGCATGTCCACCGCGCGCTCGGCAAGCCTGCGGTAGGTCGTAATCTTGCCGCCGTAGACCGAGAGCATCGGCGCCGGGGCCGGGTCGAGGTGCAACACGTAGTCGCGGGTGACCTCGCTCGCGTACTTGGCCTGGTCGTCGAACAGCGGCCGAATGCCGGCATAGCTCCACACCACGTCGTCCGGGGAGACGGGAGTCGCGAAATAGGCATTGGCGGCGGCACAGATGTAGTCGACCTCCTCGGGCGTGATCTCGACCCGCCCGGGCGCGCCCTCGAACTCGATATCGGTCGTCCCCAGCAGGGTGTAGTCCTCCTCGTAGGGGATCGCGAACACCACGCGGCCGTCGTCGGTCTGGAAGATGTAGGGATGAACGTGGTCGAAGAGCCTGCGCACCACGATGTGGCTCCCCTTGACCAGCCTGACCCGGTGCTTCGCATTGGCGCCACCTGCCAGCGAGCGAATCCGGCCGACCCATGGGCCGCTCGCATTGACGACGCCCCGCGCCCTCACTGTGAATTGCTCGCCCGACACCCGGTCGGCGAGGACCGCCGTCCAGCTCGAGCCATCCGGCGCGAGCGAGACGCACGCGGTGCGGGTGCGGATCTCCGCCCCCCTGGCGTGAGCATCGCAGGCGTTCAGCACCACCAGCCGCGAATCCTGCACCCAACAATCCGAGTACTCGAAGGCCCGACGATAGCGGCCCTGCAGGGCGCGCCCGCCCGCGTGCCGGCGGAGGTCGATGCTCGCGCTGGGTGGCAGCGGGCCGCGCGGACCCAGGTGGTCGTACAGAAAAAGGCCGAGCCGGATCATCCACCTGGGGCGGAGCCCCGCGTGATGCGGGAGCACGAAGCGCATCGGCCAGATGATGTGCGGGGCGTTGCGCAGGAGCACCGCGCGCTCGCGCAGCGACTGGCGCACGAGCCGGATGTCGCGGTGCTCCAGGTAGCGAAGCCCGCCATGGATCAGCTTGGTGCTGGCCGACGAGGTGTGCGCGGCGAGATCGTCCTGCTCGCACAGCAGCACGTCGAGCCCGCGCCCTGCCGCGTCCCGGGCGATGCCGGTGCCGTTGATGCCGCCGCCGATGACGAGCAGGTCGACCGTGTGCGGCGCGGAACCCCTCACGTTCATTCGAGCGGGGCGATCCCGTGGACGCCCGAAATCTCAGGCACGGCCCACGCCTCCGGCCCTCACGCTCGCTTGCGGCAGATCGTGAGGCCGTCGCCGATGGGCAGCATGACCATGGTCACCCGCTCGTCGCCCTTGATCTTCTTGTTCAGGGCGTCGACGACGGCGCCCGACTCCTGCCAGCGCTCGGGCTCCGCGATTCGGCCCATGTAGAACGTGTTGTCGAGCAGGATCAGCCCGCCAGGCCGCACGAGGGCGAGGCACTGCTCGTAGTAGGTGTCGTAACCCGACTTGTCGGCGTCGATGAAGGCGAAGTCGTAGGTGCCGTCGAGGCCGTCTGCGCGGAGCGCCGCGAGGCTCTCCCGCGCGTCTCCCAGGCGAAGCTCGATCCGCTCCGCGACGCCCGCCTCGGCCCAGAAGCGCCGCGCGATCTCGGTGTAGTCCGCGTTGATGTCGAGCGCCGTGAGCCGCCCCTCCGCGCCCATGGCGTCCGCCACGACCAGCGCGCTGTAGCCGGTGAAGACGCCGATCTCGAGCGCACGCTGGGCGCCGATCGACTGCGCAAGCAACGCCATCAGCGCACCCTGTTCGCGCGATATCTGCATCCTCCCCATCTCGTGGCGGGCGGTCTCTTCGCGCAGGCGGCGCATGGCCGACGTCTCGCGAACGCCGTGGACCAACAGGTAGTCGTGCAGCGCGTCAGTGAGCGCGGTCGGTCTGGCGGACATGACGTCTCCTGCTGGTGGCGGCCGTTAGCGCGCGGTGCGCCAGACCAGGCCGAGAGCCTCGATCACGTCGAGGGTTCGCGCGACATAGTGGTCGCGCACGGTGAAGCGGCTGTCGCCTTGCCCGGTCAGCTCCCGTTCCAGGCAGTCGATCAGGCGTCTGAGGCGGCGCTGGTGCAGGCCGAGCTTGCGCTGGATCGGGTCGCTGACAACGCCCGAGAACGCGCCGATCACCGCGCCTGCCGCGAGCAAGCCGCCGGTGAGACCGATGCTGAACGCGGCCGGCGCCGCCGCCGGGAAGGCGCCGTACCAGAGCGCCCCGGCTCCGGTGCCGAGCGGGAAGCCCGCGATGGCCGCATGCTGCACCAGCACCTGCGCGGTTGCCGGGCCGAGCGACAGCATCCCCGGCGTGAGCTTCTTGAACGCAAGCGCGCCGACGCCGGCGCTCACTGCTGCGGTGGTGAGATCCGCCGCCGAGACCCGCGTCCCCTCGTAGGTGCTGGCCGCGCCGGCGAGCCAGGCGCGGAACGCCTCCTGATCGGCCGGCGACTGCGGGGCGCCTTCGCCGCCCGCTGCGATGCGGGGGTCGCGCAGGATCTCGGCCGCGAGCGCATCGCGGTCCGACACCCGCTCACCCTGCTGGATCGGGAGCTCCAGAAGCTCGGTGAAGAGCCGCCATTCCAGCTCCCGCGCGACGTCGGTCTGCAGGAAGTAGCGCCGGCTGTCGAGCCAGTCGGCTGCCGGCGTGAGGCCTGCATGCCGCGCGAGCCCGGCGCTCACGCGCGCCGCGAGATGAGGGCCGGAGAGGGCCAGATTGGCCGGCGAGCGCACGAGATCCCAGCCGAGCGCCCGGCGGTGGAGCTTCAGCGTGCCGGAGAGCGAGAATGTGCGGTCGACGAAGTCGTCGATCTTCGCCCGCCGTGCGGCGCAGTAGCGCGCCGCGGCCTCGTCCACGATCAGGCGCGCTTGCGTGTCGCCGTCTTCCGCCGGCGCTGCGGCCGAGGCGGCGGGAGTCCCGCTCATAGGTTCCTATGTGGCGCCCGCCCCGTCCTGGTCAAGGCAGGGGGCGCGGCGGAGGTGCCAGTCCGTCGCCTGCTGATAGGCGTGGCCAACCCTGAACAGTAGCGGCTCCGCCCCCCAGGCGGCCTCGAGCATCATGCCGATGGGCAGTTCGTCCGAGGAAAAGCCGCAAGGAACCGAGAGACCGGGAATGGACGCCAGCGCACCGCCGTACGTGAAGCGCGTCGCCTCCTGTGTGGCGCGGTGGAGGCTGCGATCGTCGGCAATCGGCGGCGCCGGTAGGGGCGTGGTCGGTGCCAGCAGCACGTCCACGGTCTCGAACACCTGCGCCAGCGCACGCCGCCACGCTTCGCGCCCGCGCATGGCCTCGGCATAGTCCACGGCGCTGAACTCGCGTCCCATCATCATGCGCTTGTAGACAGCCTCGGAGAGCGCGCCGGGGCCGGCGTCGAGCCGCTCCCTGTGGTACGCGCAGGCATCGGCGTAGGCCATGATCGTGGTCCAGCGCTGAGCGGTCTCTGCGCCAGGCAGGTTGACGTCGGTCAGACGCGCCCCGAGGGATTCTAGGGTGCCGGCCGCGGCCCGGACCGCAGCCTCGACCTCGGCATCGATGTCTTCGAAGAAGAAGTTGCGCGCGAGCCCGATGCGCACGCCCTCGATCCCGTCATCCAACCGAGGCAGAAAGTTATCGAGCGGCATATCGCGGGAGACCGGGTCGAGCGGATCGTAGGCGGCGAGCGCGGCGAACATACGCGCGACATCCGCCACGGTGCGCGCCATGGGGCCGACGGTATCGTGGGCCACGCTCACGGGCGTGATGCCGCGGATCGAGATGCGTCCATGGGTCGGTCGCAGCCCTGCGACGCCGGTCATGGAAGCCGGAATCCGCACCGAGCCGCCGGTGTCGGTGCCGAGCGCGCCCCCGGCCATCTCGGCCGAGACCACGGCGCCAGAGCCTCCGCTGGAGCCTCCTGGAATGCGTTCCGGGTTCCACGGGTTACGGCACTGGCCAACCACCGGGTTGGTCGAAACCACGCCCCAGGCCAGCTCCTGCATGTTGGCCTTGCCGATCAGCACCGCGCCCTGGGCCTTGAGCCAGCCGACCACGGGAGCGTCGCTGTTGGGGATATGGTCCGCAAGGTAGGCGGCGCCGCTGGTGGTGCGCACGCCTGCGGTCTCGATGTTGTCCTTGAGCGCGATGGGCATGCCGTGCAGGAGGCCGAGCCAGCGCCCTTCGGAGGCCGCCCGGTCGCAGGCATCGGCCTCTTCCCGCGCCCGCTCCGCCGTCGTGGTGATCATGGCGTTGAGCGCCGGATTCAGTTGCTCGATCCGCGCGAGACAACGCTCGACCGACGCGCGCGCGGTGCCCGGCAGTGGCCGGTCCGGCACCCCTCCGCTCATGCCCTTGCGGCGCCTCGTGCCCGCGAGTGGTGCCGGCTCCTACTCGTCGCCATAGACCGCGACGCTGCGGATGGCGTAGTCGCCGCCGCTGTTGACCAGCGAAATGCCGCCGAACGGGTCCTCGAGTGCGCTGCTCTTCACCTGAATGTGCTCGGTGCCGTCCACGGACACGGTCATCGTTCCGTCGCCGCCGCGCACGAGAGCGACCGTGTGGCTGCGTCCGTCCTCGAGGTTCAGCCCGTCGTCGGACTCGCCGATTACGTCTGCACTACGCCGGCCGAAACGGGAGAGTAGAAGCCCCGGATCGTCGCCGGGCAAGTAGGAGAGACGATAGCCGGAAGCGCCGGCTCTGCCCTGGAACAGGTCGATCTCGAACTGTGCGTCCTTGTGCGTGATGCCCGACATCAGCTCCAGCTCAAGGGCGAAGGCGTTGGGAAACTCCGCATCCAGGACGATCTCGGCAGGCTCCGGCCCGGCCGGTCCGGTATCCTCCTTCGCCTCCTCGTCGTCATCGCCACCCCAGAGGTCGTCGAGCGTCTTCTCGCCGCTCAGCAGGTCGCCAATCGTGTCCTTGCTCTTGTCGAGCAGCTCTTCGCCTTTTTCGAGCAGCTCATCCCCTTTGTCCCGGATGGTGTCGAGGTTGAGCCTCATCGTCTCCGTATCGGCCCCGCTAAGCGGGATCGTCGTGCGCAGGCCGAGCCTGCGGTCGATCGAGAAGTCGCCGCTCACCACCTCCCAGCGTGGATCGTCGGTGTAGTCGCCGTCGGAAAAGTCATCCCGGATCAGGGCCACCCGGGGCCGGGCATCGGCGACATGGTCGGCAATTATGTCGCGCAGGTCCTGGAGGAAGCGCGGATGGGCTGCCCGCGCGTTCTCGGCCTCGTCGATCAACGCCTCGAGCTCCCGCGCGAGGGCATCGAGCGCCGGGGAGCTCGTCGCCTCCGTGCCCTCAGGCTGCCACTCCGAGTAGCGCGATCCATCATCGGCAGCGGCCGGCACGGCCATGGCACCGGCGAGAAGGGCGGGGACGAGGAGCCTGCGCAACATGGTTTGCCTCCGGGCTGGTCGTATCGCTTCGGTCATCTGTGGTCTAGCCTGGAAATCTCAGCATTGTCGAGCGATCGCCACCCAAATCATCTCGAATTCGATCACCGTACGCATCGTTGTGCTTTCGACGAGACCCAGGAAGGCGCTATAGTCCAGCCAGCAGCAGGGAGGCGTATCATGAAAATCTTCAAGAAGAACGGAGTTTCGTCGACCGGGCTCCGTCTCGCGGCAGTCGCGGGGCTGGCGGCGATGCTCGGCGCTTGCGCCGGAATGGAACTCGAAAACGTCAAGAATCTCGAGCCTCAGGGCTCGGAATTCAACCAACAGCTTTTCGCCGGCTATATCGGGCTATCCGCGACGGAGCGCGCGGAACACGACTACGGGGATTCGGACCGCTTCGCGCTGAGGGCAGCGGTGGCGGCCAGAGGCGACGACGTGAGGCCAACCGCTGTCGACGAGCGCAAGATCGCGGCCGACAAGCTGGAAGAGCTCTCGAAGGCGAGAAGCAGACTCATGGCGGCGCTGTTTGGGAACGCCAAGGGCAAGGCGCCCACCATAGCCGCCAGCGCCCAGATCAGTTTCGAATGCTGGTTGCAGGAGCAGGAGGAAGGGCACCAGCCCGACGACATCGCCGATTGCCGCAACGCCTTTTATGGCCAGGTGATAGCCGCCGAGGTGGCGATCCGGCCTGCGCCTCCGCCCCCACCGGAGCCTGAGCCCGAGCCCGAGCCTGTCTACGCGACCTACTACGTGGTGTTCTTCGAGTTCGACAGCTCCGAGCTCTCGGATGCCGCAAAGCAGACGCTGGACGAAGCTGCTGAAGCGGCGCAGGCGACGAGGCCCTACAAGATCATCATTCGGGGCCATACCGACCGCGCCGGTCCGGATGCGTACAACATGGCTCTTTCGGAGAGGCGCGCACTCTCGGTTGCGGGCTACATGATCGACCAGGGTGCTGGCCGCTTCGTGATCGACGTCGAGGGCCTCGGCGAATCGGAGCCGATCGCCAAGACCAGCGACAACGTGCGCGACGGCCGCAACCGGCGGACCGAGGTCACGCTGAGCGAGTAAGGCGAGGGGGCAGCGCGCTCCCTATTCGTCGTAGTGGTAAGTGCGGGCGACCATTCTCTCCGAGTGGTCGCCCGCCTTGATTGGCGCGTAGCGCCACGGCCGCTCCGGGCCGACGCAGCTCGGGATTGCCTCGACCTCCACCTCGTAGTCGACGCCGAAGAATTGCACCAGGGAATAGCGCCTCTGCCCTGAGGTGTTGATCACCCGGTGCATGGTCGAGACGAACATGTCGTTGGTCCATTGCTGCATGAGGTCGCCCAGGTTGACGGCGAAGCTGCCGTCCACCGGCGGCACGATCAGCCACTCGCCCTCGGGGCCCAGCATTTGCAGCCCCTCCCGGTCCTGCCAGACCGTGGTGAAGCACTCGTAGTCGGTGTGCGCGCCCAGCCCGATATGGGCGATGTCGAGGGGCTCGGGCTGCGGCTCGTAGTAGCACACGCGGAGCCGGGCCAGCGGCTTGGTGTACTTGGAGGTGAAGTACCCCTCCTCCACGTCCAGCGCGTACTCGAATGCGCGGAAGATCTGGCGGCCGAGCTCGAGCTGGCAGTCGAAATAGGTGCCGAGCGCCCAGCGAAAGTCTGCCGGCTCCGCAGGCCAGTTGTTGGGGCCGTAGAAGCGGATGCCGCGCACGTGGTCGGGATCGTCCGCCGGCAGGTCGTGCGCCATCTCGATCGCCTCCGAGATGTCGCTGGAGCCTTCGAGGCTGTGGTCCGCCGTGATCCCGCCAGAGGGCACGTAGCCCCGGTGATTGGGCCAGTCGAGGTAGTGGTTCCGCATCTTCTGCTTCACCGGGAGCGCGAAGAAGCGTTGCATCGCGGCCTGCGCGCGCTCGATCACCGCCTGCGGGAACTGGTGGTTGACGATGTAGAAGAACCCGGGGCCTGCGCAGGCGTCGCGGATTGCCCGCGCCATGGCCTTGCGCTCGGCCAGGCTCGGCGAATAGAGCGCACCGAAGTCGATGATGGGCACCTCGGCAACCGAGGCGCGGCGCACCGCCGGCGCGTGCATGCCCTCCCTGATCTGAAACGGAGTTTCGGTGGCCATGGTGCGTCCCCCGCCGCCCTTCATTTCTGACATGATAGTGTGAACCGGCCGTCCACGACGGCGAGCCTATAGCGCAATTCGCCCGTCAGTGCCTCATCCGCCGACCGGCGGCACGATCATCGTCATAGGGAGACGAGCATGGAGACATCTCTTCACGGCCGCCGCGCCCTGGTCACCGGGGCGGGGAGCGGCATCGGCGCGGCCATCGCCGAGGCCTTCGCGCGCGAGGGCGCGCACGTGGCGGTCCATGCGCGCAGCGACGAGCGCGCCCGCCCCATCGTCGATGCGATCGAGGCGGCCGGTGGCCAAGCCTTCGCCGCCCCCGCCGACCTCCGCGACCGCGCGGCCGTCGGGCCGATGTGCCAGGCCGCCATCGAACGGCTCGGCGGGCTCGACATCCTGGTCAACAATGCAGGGGTCTTCATCCGTAAGCCCATATCCGAGATGGACCTCGACAGCTGGGATGCCATGGTCGAGACCAACCTGACGGCCTCCTACCTCGTGACCCAGGCGGCGCTGCCGGCGATCCGCGCGTCGGGCGCCGGTGCCTCGGTCCTCTTCATCTCCTCCATCGCCGCCGGCGCCCATTCGGCCGGCTGGGGCACCTACGCGATGACCAAGAACGGGCTCAACGCCTTCATGCACTGCCTGGCGGACGAGCTTGGCGGCGACGGTGTCCGGGTCAACTCCATCTGCCCCGGCTGGGTCGAGACCAGGATGGCGCAAGACGCCCACCGGGGCCTCGCGGCCGACCTCGGCATCGCCTACGAGGACCACTACGCGGCGAACATGCGCGCCAACATGCTGGGCGCGCTGGTGACCGTCGACAGCATCGCCGACATGGCCGTCTTCCTCGCGAGCGAGCGCGGCCGCCACATCACCGCGCAGGAGCTCACCGTCTGCGGCGGCTGCGTCCCCGGCAGCAAGGCGGAGCCGCCCGAGGGGGCCGAGGCCGCCGCGTAGGCCCGGTCGGCGCGCGCCCCGTGAGCCGTGCGGAGCCTCGACCGAAGAGTGGGATTCGCCGGGACTGAGTGGGATAAGTGGGATGAGCGGGATTGAGCGGGATAAATGGGATAAGCGGGATGAGGTGGGATAACTGGGATAAGCGGGATAAGTGGGACAAGTGGGACAAGTGGGATGAGGTGGGATAAGTGGGACTGAGTGAGACTTCCCGGGACTCGGTCGCGTATGCCTGACTCGCGCACGCGCCTTGCTTGCCAGGACCGTTTCTCCCTCACACCTCATGGCGCAATTCTGGCGCAGCCGCCGCGCGCCATACACCGCACCATGGCCCGGTGCATCAGACTCGGACGTCGCGCCCGCCGACAAACGATGACTCTGCCGTCACATGGGCCGGGCCGCAGGCCCGGACGGCGCGACAGCGCCGCGCGCCGACAGACGAGAAGC
>JAPPKP010000216.1 GCA_028819955.1 Rhodospirillaceae bacterium
CACTTGACTGGGGGTCAAGGGGTCGGCGGTTCGAATCCGCCCGCTCCGACCATTTTCCTGCCAGCCGGCGCAGTCCGGGATCACGGAGGAGTCCGTCGATAAGCATCCCGGCAGTGCGCGATGCGAACGACCAGCACGATGAGCTCGTCGTCCTGGACCTCGTACAGGACGCGATGGTCGCCCACGCGGAGCCGCCGGAGCCCCCGCAGATCGCCCTTCAGAGGGGCGCCCAGATGAGGGGTGTCCGCCAGCCGGTCGATGGCTGCGACGATCCGGGTTCGATCGGGTCTGGCCACACGCCCCAGCTCCTTGGCGGCGCTTCGCTTAATCCGTATCGAGAAGCTCACGCCGGACCTGGTCCCAGTCCAGCACCGGATCGCTGGGATCGCGGAGCCGGTCGATGGCGACGGAGAGATCGTCGAAGTCTTCGAGGTAGTGCTCGACGGCGAGGCGGATGACATCCGCCCGGCTGCGCCGAAGCTGTCTTGCAGCCGTATCCAGCGCATCGACCACAGGGTCCGGCAGTCGCGCGGTCACTTGTTGGGGCATGGCCGTTCCGACATCAGCAGGAGTGAGTGACATTACATTACATCACTCCGACCGATCGGTTCTACCGGCAACACAACGGGGTGACGTGCGGGATTATGTGTCAGGCGGGGAAGACCGGGGCCGGCCCAGGGAGGTTGGGCCGGAGAGGTCACGGATCGCCGGGCACGGTGCCTCGGGGCAGGCTTTCGATGTGGGCGCAGATGTCGCGCGGGCGGGTCAGCCAGATGCGGTCGCGGTGGGGCGCGACGTGCTCGAAGAAGCGGCGCAGATGGCGCACGCGGTAGGGCCGGCCCATCACGAAGGGGTGGATGGAGACCGGGAACACCAGGGGCTGCCTCTCGCTCTGGGCCAGCATCTCGTCGAAGCCGTCGATCAGCATGTCCACGAACTCGCGCGCGGTGTGGCCGTACCAGACGATGCTGCGGGTGTCGTTGCACTCGATCGGGTAGGGCATCGCCAGGATGCGGCCGGCGCGCGTCGTCATCCAGATCGGCTGGTCGTCGCAGGTCCAGTCCATGAAGTAGCGATAGCCCGCCTCCTGCAGTAGGTCGGGGGTGAGGGCGCTGTTGGAGAGCCAGGGGCTCATCCAGCCCGCCGGGCGGCTGCCCTCGTGGCGGGCGATGGTCTCGGTGACCTCGGCGATCAGCGCGGCCTCGGCCGCCTCGTCGAGGTGCTCCTGCATGTCCGAGTTGGTGATGCCGTGGCCCAGGATCTCGTCGCCGCGCTGCCGGAGGGCTTCCGGGATGACGGGGCAGTGCTCGTAGATGCCGAGGTTCATCTGGGCTTCGATGGGGATGTCGAAGGCGTCGAACAGCTCGAGCAGGCGCCAGATGCCGACCCGGTTGCCGTAGTCGCGCCACGAGAAGACGCTGTGGCTGTTCGCCTGGTCCGGCGGCGCGATGGCCGCGCCCTTGCCCTCGCCGAAGCTGAACTGCTCGATGTTGACCGCGACGTAGACGGCGAGGCGCGTGCCGTTGGGCCAGTCGTAGACCGGGCGCGTCGCGATGCTGGAATAGGGATAGCGGCCGTGGGTGCGAATCATGCCGGCCTGGGTCCCGTGCGCCGCTGCGTGCAGTTTCGGTGAATCTAGCCCGCGGCCGCGCCGACCGGGTTGAAATCGTGCTCGCCCACGCCCTGAACCAGGGTGACGCGGCAGCCCCGGCCGCCCTTGCCGGAGACCCGGTGCGCGGTCATGGGCGGCACGACGCAGTGGTTGCCGGGCGCGAGCTCGTGGCGGGCGCGCGGCGCGCGGGTCTCGATCACCACGGTTCCTTCGAGGCCGACGAACACGTCGGTGACGGCCGTGTGGTAGTGCCAGGGAACCTCTTCGCCCGCGCCGATGGTCATGACCTGCACGCGCATGCCGTCGGCCTCGGCGACGATGTCGTGGTCGGTGATGGAGTAGGGCAGGTCTTCGAGCGCGGTCATCACGGTTTCCGATCGTCGGCAGTCTGGCTCGGATGGCTCAACATAGCGGCTTCGCCCCCGCTTGTGGGTGAATTCGGAAAGTAGGCTTATTGTCGTTCGTCACGCCGAGGATCGCCACACATGGGCGGATGGAAACCGGGGAGGTGAACGATGGCCATTCGTCAGATCGCGAAGATGGGGCACCCCGTTCTGCGCAGGAAGGCCGCTCCGGTCGACGACCCGACGGATCCCGACATTGCCCGCCTCGCGACGGACATGCGCGACACGCTGGAATGGATCGGCGCCACGGGAATTGCGGCGCCTCAGGTCTACGACGGCCGGCGTGTGGTGGTTTACCGCATCCTGGCCGACCGCATTCCGCCCGGCGTCGCGCTCGAGCCCCTGCCGTGGACGGTGATGGTCAACCCCGTCGTCACGCCGCTGAGCGACGACGTGGGCCTGATCTGGGAACGCTGCCTCTCGCTACCGGGCCTGCACGGCAAGGTGCCGCGCTACAAGCAGGTCGAGATCGTCTACCAGACTTTGGAGGGAGCGAGTGAACGGCGGGTCGTCGAGGACTGGCACGCGATGATCCTGCAGCACGAGTGCGACCACCTGGACGGCATCCTCTACCCCATGCGGATGACCGATCTCTCCTACCTGGCGTTCAACGCGGAGCCGGGCGAGCTCGCACGGGAGGCCGAGACGATGCCCGACCTGGACCCTGCGCTCCGCGCCATGGTGGATGCGTGGCCGGCGCGGGAGAAGTGGCTCGCGTCCTGACACGGCGGCCGCCGGCGTGGACCTCGGGGGAGACGACGGCCGGGAGCATGGATTGAGCAACAGGATTGCCATCGACATCCACGAACGCAGCGCCTTCGCCGAGGGTCACGCATTCGGCGAGGCCGGCGCCTACGAGCGGCTGACCGGGCGGGCCCGGTTCGCCGTCGATCCCGAAGCGCCGGCGCAGGCAGGCATCGTCGATCTGGACAAGGCGCCGCGCAATCGGGACGGCCTGGTCGCGCTCGCGGCCGACCTCTGCATCCTGCAACCGGCCGATCCGGCACGCGGCAACGGGCGGCTCTTCTTCGACTACGGCAACCGCGGCAACAAGCGGGCGGTGCAGTACTTTTGCGATGCGCCGGCCTGCAACGACCCGGCGACGCTTGAGCACGCCGGCAACGGGTATCTGTTCCGCCGCGGCTACACGGTGGTGTGGGGCGCCTGGCAGGGAGACCTGCTGCCGGGCGACGGCCGCATGACGATGGACCTGCCCGTCGCGACCGACGGCGCCGCGCCGCTCACCGGACCGGTGCGGACCGAGTTCATCGTCGCCCAGGAAGGCCATACCTCGCTGCCGCTGAGCGGCTGGGTCTCCACCCGCAGCCACCCGGCGGTCTCGCGCGATACATCGAAGGCGCGGCTGACACGGCGCCGCTACCCCGATGAGGAGCGCGTCGAGATTGCACCGGAGGACTGGCAGTTCGCGCGCGTCGAGACCGGCATCGGCCTCGACTTCCAGGGCGCCGAGCACGCAATCGTCGAATCCGACACCCACATCTACATGCCGGGCGGGTTCGAGCCCGGCTGGATCTACGAGCTGGTCTACGAGGCTCGCGATCCGCTGGTTCTGGGCCTGGGCCACGTGGCGGTGCGCGACCTCGTGAGCTTCCTGAAGTACGAGGAGTGCGACAGCGAAGGCCGCGCCAATCCTGTGGCGGGCGCCGGGCCGATGGAGAAGGCCTACGCCTTCGGCCGCTCGCAGACGGGGCGCTGTATCCGCGATGCGATCTGGCGCGGCTTCAACGCCGATGCCACCGGACGCAGGGTGTTCGACGGCGTGCTCACGCACGTCGCGGGCTGCGGGCGCATGTGGATGAACCACCGCTTCGCCAACGTCGTCGTGCCGGCGGGGCAACAGTACGAGGACCACGACAATGCGGCCGACAGCTTCCCGTTCTCCTATGCGGCGTGCAGGGATCATCTGTCCGGCAGGACTGACGCGATCTGCAAGCGGCCCGAGACCGATCCGCTGATCTTCCACACCCAGACGGCCACGGAATACTGGCAGCGGCGCGGCTCGCTCGTACATACCGACACCGAGGGCAATGACCTGGCGCAGCCCGAGAACGTGCGGGTCTACTTCTGGTCGAGCGCGCCGCACGTGGGCGATCCGAACCAGGGCGCGCCGGTGCGGGGCGTGTGCCAGAACCTGAGCAACGTGGTCCAGACCTCGATGCTGTTCCGCGCGCTGCTCGACGCGATGGACCGCTGGGCGAGCGACGGCACCGCGCCGCCGCCAAGCCGGAGCCCGAGGCGCGGGGACGGCAGCCTGGTCGGCACGGACGAGTGGCGCTCGCAGTTCCCCGCCATTCCCGGCATCGCCACCCCGCGCGGGCCCAGCGCGCTGCCGCTCTACGACTTCGGGCCCGAGGCGGAGGGCGGCATTCAGAGCACGCTCCCGCCCGACGTCGTCGACTCCGACGGCTACGCCGTGCTGGTGCCGGCGGTCGATGCCGACGGCAACGACGTCGCCGGGGTGCGGGTGCCGATGGTCGCCGCGCCGCTCGCCACCTACACCGGCTGGAACCTGCGCAGCAGGGGCCACGGCGAGGGCGCCATGCACGAGTTCACCGGCAGCACCATCCCATTGCCCGAGACGGAGTCGGTGCGCGCCGCCACTGGCGATCCGCGCCTATCGATCGAGCGGCGCTACGGCGATGCCGAGGGCTATGTCGCCGCGATGGTGGAGGCGGCGGCGCGCCTCGTCGCCGACGGCTTGATGCTGGAAGAGGACGTTATCCGAGTGGAACGTTGCGCCCGAAACTGGGGCCGGCCGCTGCACGACGTGCGGCTCTAGCGGCGGGGCCGTCGTGGCGATCTGCGAGCTGAGCGAGCTGAACGGGCGGCTTGCGGCGGACGCGCGCCTGATGGGGCTCGATCTCGGCGCCAAGACCATCGGCGTCGCGGTCTCCGACGTGAGCCGCACCATCGCGACGGCGCGGACGACGCTCAGGCGGACCAAGCTCACCCGCGACATCGAGACCCTGCGCGCGCTCGTCGCGGACGAGGGGATCGGCGGCATCGTCGTGGGGCTGCCGGTCAACATGGACGGGAGCGAAGGCCCGCGCGCGCAGTCCGCCCGCGACACCGCGGCGCGTCTCGCGGATGGGCTGGCGCTGCCGGTGGCCCTCTGGGACGAGCGCTGGTCTACCGTCGCCGCCGAGCGCGCGATGCTCGATGCGGACCTCTCGCGCCGCAAACGCGCGCGCAAGGTCGACCGGGTGGCGGCGGCCTACATCCTGCAGGGCGCGCTCGACCGCCTGCGCGCGCGGTAGCGGAACGAACCCAGGGGGAGTCTTGCTGCGCTCGCGGTCCGAGCGCGAGACCCCGGACCATGGTTCGGTGCACGGCGCGCGGCTGACACGCCAGTATCGCGTCGTGGAGCGCCGGAGCGAACAGCCGCGGCATGTTAAGGCGAGGGACCGGCAAGGTCGTGGCTGGGGTGTCTCCATCCCGCAGCCCGCGTCACGGCCGTCGACGCCATCGCCGGCGGCAGCCGTGTCTGCTTTGGAATCCCATCTATCCCGCCTATCCCGGCAGATCCCACTTAATCCCGCCGAATCCCGCTTGTCCCGGCAGATCCCACTCGATCCCGCCGAATCCCGGCAAAGTTCGGTCAATCCCGTCCCGCGCGACGCGCAGAATGCGACTTGGACCGCGACCGAGGCGAGAGATACGGGATAGTGTCATGTTCCCGAAGTTCATTCGAATTCGGTTGGGTCGGTGCGCGGTCTCTCCGACCGAGCCTCTCCAACACTCGTCATGCCCGGACTCGATCCGGGCATCTCTCTCAGCAAGGCCCACCCGTCGCCGGGCAAACACGTGGATGGCCGCATCAAGTGCGGCCATGACGTGGTGGGGGCGCCGTGTGGACGGATAGAAATCTCTAGAATGGGTCACTAGCGGAACGCGCGGATCGTGCCGCGCTGCACCACCAGGCTCGCCGCGAGGACGATGGCGAGGCCGGGCACGGTCATCAGCGGCGGCGCGGGCTTGCCGAGCGCGAGATCGAGCAGGAGGACGATGGCCGGCAGCGCGTAGCCGTAGGCCTGCACCCGGGTCGGGCCGAGGCGCAGCGTGGTGTACTGGGTCAGGAAGAAGGTGATGAGGGTCGGCAGGACCGCGAGGTAGACGATACCGCCCAGCACCACCGTCTCGACCCCCGACCAGTCGGTGCGCCAGAGCTTGACGTTGCTCGCCGCCAACAGCCAGAGCGCTGCCGCCACCATGGTCCAGAAGGTCTGGACCAGGACCGGCTCGCCCCGGTGCAGGCGCTTGATCAGCGAGCTGTAGACGGCGTAGCCGACGCAGCCGGCCAGGAAGATCCCGTCGCCGATGTTGACCTCGAGGTTGACGAGGCGGGCGGGGTCGCCCCGGAAGATCACCCAGAGCGCGCCGATCATGCCGAGGAGGAGCGCGGCCACGCGATGGAGGCCGAGCCGCTCGCCCACCAGCACCGCGCCGAAGAGCGCGGCAAGGCCCGGCACGATGGTGAAGATCGCACTGGTGTTGAGGCCGCTGGTGGTGCGCAGCGCCTCGAACATGCACCAGAAGAAGAAGGCGAGCGGTGCGCCGAGGGCGAGGTAGCGCAGGCAAGACCGGGCCGGCGGCAGCGCCAGCCCTTCGCGCCAGGCCACGATGGGCGCCATGAGCAGTGCCGCGAGGACAAAGCGGATGCACATCATCACCGCCGGGTCGAGGCCGTGGGTGATGTGCTCGCCGAGCGGGAACGACGTGGAGATGATGACGATGATCAGGAAGGCGAGGGCGTGCGCGTGCAGCTGGCCCGTGCGCGTAGGCTCGGCGGGCTGCGGTGGCGCCTGCTGAGTGTCCTGCCCCATGCCTCACACTACTGCGTGCATCATGGTGGGAAACAGCCCTACGCCAGAGGGGCGGGGCGTCAGGCGTTCGCGCGCTCTCGAAGCGCGTTATGCGTTCGCGCGCTCTCGAAGCGCGACGATCGCGCCGAGCACGACGAGGCCGTAGATGATGTTGCGCACGGCCTCGGGCAGCACCGTGCCGGACAGCATGATGCCAAGGCCGGTGAAGAGGATCGCGCCGCCCAGGATACCGAGATAGTGGCCGCGGCCACCGGTGATCAGCGTGCCGCCCAGCACCACCACGGCGATGGAGGACAGCAGATAGGGGTCGCCCATGCCGTAGAACGCCTGGGCGCTGAAGCCCGCGAGGAAGATGCCGACCAGGGCGGAGCAGAAGCCGCTCAGCACGTAGGCGCCGACGATGGGGAACCCGATGCGCACGCCGGAGAGTCTGCTCACCCGCTCGCTGTTGCCCACCGCGAAGATGCGGCGGCCCGGCGCGCTTCTGTTCAGGTAGAGGGTCGCGACGACGACGAAGGCGATGAGGAACCAGCCGATCGGCGCGATGCCGGCGATGCGCCCGGTCACGAACCATGCCAGCGCCGGCGGCGCCTTGCCGATGGGCGCACCCGAGCTGAACAGCAGCGACACGCCCTCCAGGATACCGTTCATGGCAAGCGTCACGATGATCGGCGAGAGCCCGAAGAGGACGATGGTCATGCCGTTGAGGAAGCCGATGGCGATTCCGATCCCGAGCGCCACGGGGATAACCCACACCGCCGGGGCGTCGAGGCCGTTGCAGAGGGTGGTGACGACGATGGCCGGGAAGGTCATGGTCCACGGCACCGAGAGGTCGAGCCCACCGGTGATGATCACCGTACCCTGGCCGAGGCCGAGGATCGCCAGGAAGGCGGTCAGGATCAGCATGGCGTTGAGGTAGGCCAGCGGCGAGAAGTCGCCACCGGAGATGCCGACGGTCACGCCGAGGATGACGATGTAGATGAGGTAGGCCGGCACGGCGAAGCGCAGCACCGCGCGGTGCCGGTCGAGCCAGGGGACGGCCGCCGTGCCGACGCCGCCCGCCGGCGGGTCCAGCCCGCCCAGGCGGATCGGCTCCCCCACCACCCGCAGCCGAGAGGGCAAGGAGGATTCCTTGAGCGCCCGCAGCGTCGCCCGCCAGAAGCGCGTGATCTCGACCACCGGCGAGTCGCGGCCGAGCGAGAAGCCGAGGACGGCGAGGAGCAGGATCACGCCCTCGACGATCGGCGTGTAGTAGGTGCGCACGCCGAGCACGAGGAAGATGTTCACGACCACGGTGAGCGTCAGCGCGCCGAAGATGGTGCCGACGGCGCCGCCTCGGCCGCCGCCGATCAGCGTGCCGCCGAGCACCACGGCGGCGAAGATCTGCAGCAGCATCTTGGCGCCGATCAGCGGGTCCCCGCCGCCCATGTTGGCGGTGATGAAGAGGCCGGCGGCGCCGTAGCACATGCCCGCGAAGGTGAAGGTGAGAAAGCGCGTGCGGCGGACGTCGACGCCGTTGGCCTCGGCCGAGCCCGCATCGCTGCCGATAGCGTAGATGCCCGTGCCGATCCGCGTGTTCTTGAGCAGCAGCCAGAACAGAATGGCGACCGCGAGGACGACGACGGGGGCGGGCAGGCCCTCAGGTATGACGTCGCCGGTGAAGACCAGGCTGAAGTCCCACGGCATCTCGCCGCCGGGGAACTTGAGCACCAGCAGCGCGGCGCCTTGCGCGATGAACATGGTGGCGAGCGTCACCACGATCGACTGCAGACGCACGTAGGCGACGAGGAAGCCGTTGACTGCGCCGATGGCAGCACCCAGGCCAAGCGCGATGACGAGCGCGACCAGGGTGAAGAGGCCCGTTCCCATATCGGCGACAGGGCCGAGCTGGGTGACCAGGACCACGTTGACCAGCGAGATCACCGCGCCGGCCGAGAGGTCGAGCCCGCCCGCAAGGATGACGATGGTCTCGCCCAGGGCGGCGAGCGCGAGGGTCGCGGCGCTCGCGCTGATGCTGCTGATGTCGAAGTACGCGATGCCCTGGCCGGTGATGAGCTGCAGCGCGATCATGGTGGAGGCGAACACGGCGATGGCGATGATCGTGCCGCGCTGGCGCGACCAGCTGAAGGGCGGCAAGTAGGGTGCGCGTAACGCGCCCAGCGTCGTCATCGCGAGCCCTCGCCGAGCGCTGCGCGCATGATGCTGGCCTCGGTGATCTCTTCCCCGCTGAGCGAGGCAGCCAGTCGGCCGCGGTAGATCACCATCACGGAGTCGCAGAGATTCACGAGCTCCGGCACGTCGGTGGAGTAGTAGAGCACTGCCCCGCCAGCGTCCGCGTAGGCCCGCATGAGGGCGTAGATCTCCGCCTTGGTGCCCACGTCGACGCCGCGCGTCGGGTCGTACATGAGCAGCACGCGGCTCTCGGCGAGCAGCCACTTGGCGATGGCGATCTTCTGCTGGTTGCCGCCGCTGAAGACGTTGCAGGCGCTATGGAGCGCGCGCCGGTCGACCTGCACCATGTCGAGCGCGCGGCCCACCGCCTGCGCTTCCTGCTCCAGGTTCACGAGGCCGAAGCGCACACAGCGGTCGATGATCGGGAGCGAGATGTTCTCCCGCCCCGTCAGCGCGAGGAAGAGCGCCTCGGTCTTGCGGTCTTCCGGCACGAAGCTGATGCCGATGCGACTGTTCACGGCGTCCTTCGGCGTTCGCAGGGTCACCCGCTGGTCGCCGATCCGGATGTCACCGGCGCTGAGCCCGACCATGCCGAAGAGTGCGAGAAAGAGATCGCGCTGACCCATGCCTTCCAGCCCGCCTACGCCCAGGATCTCGCCGGGCCAGAGGTCGAAGGAGAAGTCCTGGACGCCGCCTTCGATGGACAGCCCGTCGCCGGCCAGGATCGGCGTCTCGCCGCGCCGTTCCGGCTGATCCGGCCTGGGCGGAAAGGTTGCGGCCAGCGAGCGCCCGATCACCAGCTCGATCACGCGGTCATCGGAGATTTCGTCGGCCCTGAAGCTCCCCACCATGCGGCCGTTGCGCAGAATCGTCAGGCTGTCACAGAAGTCCCGAACCTCCTGCATCCGGTGCGAAATGAAGACGATGGTCGTGCCTTCCGCGCGCAGCCGGTCGAAGAGCGCGCCCAGCCACTGCACGTCTTTGCCGGAGAGGGACGAGGTGGGCTCGTCCAGCAGCAGCAACTGCGGCTTGCGGGAGACCGCGCGGGCAATCTCGATTTTCTGTTGCGTCGGCAGGGCAAGCGTCCGCACCTCGGCGTGGGGGTCGATATCGTCGAGGCCGAGGTCGGCGAGCGCGCGCCGCACGTGCCGCTCCGACTCACGCCGCCTGATATACCCGCTCGGGCCGGTCGGCTCGTAGGGCAGCAGCATGTTCTGCACGACCGTGAGGTCGCCGATCAGCGAGATTTCCTGATAGGCAGTCTGGATGCCGAGCCGATGGGAATCCCTTGGCGTAAGAATGTGGGCGGGGCCGTCGAACAAGGCGATCTCGCCGGCGTCCGGCCGGCTGAGCCCGCTCAGGATCTTGACCAGAGTCGACTTGCCGGCGCCATTCTCGCCGAGGAGTGCATGGACCTCGCCGCGCGGGATGGCGAGCGAGACGTCGTCGAGCGCAACGGTCGCGCCGAACGCCTTGCTCAGGCCGTGGGTCTCGACTGCCGGCGCGTGCTCATTCATGGCCGGCTACGGCGAGTCGTCATCGGCCGGTCATGCTGGGGCGCTGGGCGCAGCGACCAGCGCTGCGCCCCTTACGCCTACGGTCCTGCCGGGACCGTCCCGACTCAGAGCCGTTGCTCGCCCGTTGGGATCAGCTTCCCTCGGGCACCTTGCCCTCGAGCGCGGAATAGACGTCCAGCTCCGGAACCTGCGAATGCCAGACGTCGATGAAGTAGTTCGACGGCGCGACGGAGAGCGGCACCGCATTGCAGGACCAGCTCTTCGCCGTGAGCTCGGCCTTGTCCCCCGTGTCGCAAAGCTCCGTCTGCCCCGGCGTGACCAGGGGCATCGGGATTTCGGCGAAGCGCGGGATCTCGGCGCCGTCGAACTTCGCCATCCCGAGCTTGAAGGCATACGGCGCGGCCCAGGGCGGCGAGCCCATGGAGGCGCTGCGCAGCCCGTAGGCGCCCTCGGTCGTCCCCGGCGCGAGCTGGGCCACGCGGTGACCGTTGGTGCCGTTGCCGGCGCAGGGCTTGAGCTGGTCGCCGCGTCCCGCGTCCACCTGCATCTGTGTGAAGACGTAGCAGCCGGTCTGGGTCCACAGGCCGTCGATCTTGTCCCAGCCGTGGGTGGCCACGATCTCGGTCAGCTTCTGCTTCGCCGTGGCGTTGTTCCACATGCTGGGCGTGTCGGCGATGATCGTGATGTCCGGGAACTCGGCGAACACGGCCTTGGCCGCGGAATTCCGCCGCAGGTCGACCATGTTGCCGGGGATGCCGCCCATGAAGACGATGTTGCCCTTGCCGCCAAGCTCCTCTGCCAGCCATTCGGCCGGGCCCGCGCCGGCCCAGTCCTGATTGATGCCGACGTGATGGGCGCAAGGCTCGGTGACCTGGGCGTCGAAGGTGATGAAGACCACGTCCCGGCGACAGGCATTACGGATGGCGCGGTTGAGCGCCGTCGGCGAAATCGCCCAGGCGACGATGACTTGCGCGCCCGCCTGGACCATCGCGTTGATCTGCTGGATTTGGGTCTGCGCATTGCCGCGCGCGGACTGGATTTCGATATCCACCCGGTCCTTGTATTCCATGGTCCCTGCTATCGAGCTCAGCAGGTTGGTGGACGCATCCATCCAGGTGTTGCCCTCGAAACCCAAGCTCACATAGACCTTGATCTTCTCGTCCGCGGTGGCGGTTGCGACCGGCGCCATGCCGCCCGCGAGAAACGCCAGTGCCGCGGCCCCAAGCGCCGCATTGCGCAGATACTTTCTCATTTGAGTAGCCTCCAGTTTGTTTCGCCGAGCGCGCGCATTCTTGTTGTTGCCCGTCAGGGGACGCGCATCTCGTTCCAGCACCGCAATCATAGGCGGTGCATTCTCGTTGGGACAAGCGGGGGAGAATTCGGGTGTCGGTAACACGGGATATGTCCGGTCCATGTACCAGATGATCTGTCCGGTTT
>JAPPKP010000174.1:0-9541 GCA_028819955.1 Rhodospirillaceae bacterium
GGGAGCTCGGCATCTCCTTCATCTACGTCACCCACAACCAGAGCGAAGCCTTCGCGATGGCGGACCGGGTGGTGGTGATGAACAAGGGCGTGGTGGAGCAGATCGGCCGGCCTGCCGAGATCTACAATCGTCCGGAAACCCACTTCGTTGCCGAATTCGTGGGCGCCAACAACATCTTCGAAGGCCGAGTCTCGGACACGGCGGCTGGCACGGTGACGGTCGATTGCAGCCACGGCGCGGTCCGGATCGCCGGCCATGGGAACAGGATCGACCAGGGTGCCGCCGTGGAACTCGTTGTGCAGGCGGACAAGCTGCGCCGCCGACTGGACGGCGAGGACGGCCAGAACACGATTCGAGCGGTCCTGAAGGGCCGCGAGTTCACCGGCTCGCAAGTGATCTACTACCTGGAGACCGCTCAGGGCGTCGAGGTCAAGATGGTCCTCCAGGAACCCTTCACCGAGGGCGAAGGGACCGAGATCAACTCGGAAATGGAGCTCTGCTGGGCGCCCGAGGACACCGTCATCCTCGGACACCGGGACGCGCGCCAGCCGTGAGCACGGCTTACCCAACGCCTCGCTGAGGACGGGGTCCCCGTGACCGACGGCAGCGTCATTCCGCCTTCCAACAGGAGCCCTCTCAAGCTCACGTTCCTGGCACCGCCGGTCGGGTACTACGCGATCTTCTTCATTGCGCCGCTTGCATTCCTGATCGTGCTCGGCTTCTGGATCGTGCGCGACTACCAAATCGTCGCCGAGTTTTCGGTGACCAATTTCGTCGACATCTTCTCCCAGTTCTTCAGCCGCTCGCGCTTCGGCTGGGCGCTGATCCAGTCGATCTATGTCGCGGTGACCACCAGCGTGTTCGCCGTGATCTTCTGCTACCTGTTGGCGATGGGGATCGTCTTCTGCGTGCCCGAGCGCTATCAGCGGCTCTTCCTGGTGCTCGCGATCCTGCCGTTCTGGAGCAGCTACATCTTGCGGCTCTTCGCCTGGCAGCTGATCCTGGCGCAGAAGGGCGTGCTCAACTACGTCCTCGGCGGGCTCGGCCTCGACGACCCGCTGATCATCACCAACACGCAGATCGGCACGCGCATCGGCCTCATCCATTACCTCTCGCCGATCCTGATCATCATCCTCTACATCACGCTCATCAACGTGAACCGGAACCTGATCGAGGCGGCCCGAGAGCTCGGTGCGACGCGGCTGCAGGCGTTCTGGCGCGTCATCGTGCCGCTCAGCAGGCTCGGGCTGACCTTCGCCTTCGGCTTCGGGGTCATCGTCAGCTTCGGCGACGTGCTCTCGGGCATGTTGGTCGGCGGCGGGATCGGCCAGTCCTGGCTGGGCTCCTACCCGCTCTACTCCAACATGATCATGGCGGACTACAACAGCTACACCAATCTGCCCCGCACCGCTGCGCTCGCGACGGTCATGGTCTTGATCATGGTGGTGATGCTGGTGGTCGCCTATCGCATGGCCGACCGGGCCAGGCAGCGGTTGGGGTGACCATGGGCCGCTTCAATTTCTATCTGCGCGAGAACGGCTACAAGCTCGCGGGCCGGGTCTATCTCTTTCTCGGCTTCATCTTCCTGCTGCTGCCGATTGCCTTCCTGATCCTCTTCTCGTTCCAGAAGAACGTCTATTCGTCGCTCCCCCTCCAGGGCTGGTCGCTCAAGTGGTACGACAAGCTGGTGGAGGACGGTGTTCTCTTCGACGCCCTGATAAACAGCCTTTATGTGTCGCCAATCGCCGCGACGGCGGCCTCAGTTCTCGGATTCCTCGCGGCCTACGCGCTCAACCGCTTCGTGTTTCCCGGCCGCCTGCTGACGGCGACGATCCTGATTCTGCCGATCCTGATACCGCCGCTGATCCTCGGCGTCTCGCTGCTGGGCCTACTGTCCCGCCTCGGCCTTCACGGCCAGCTCTACAGCATCATCCTCACGCACACGCTGCTGCTGACGGCGCCCGCCATGGCGATCATCCAGCTTCGCCTCGCGCAGATGCCGCCGACGCTGGAGGAGGCCGCCTGGGACCTCGGCGCGAACGAGCTTCAGACCGTCTGGCGCGTGGTGCTGCCCTGGGCGCTGCCCGGCATCGTCGGCGGCTGGCTTCTGGCCTTCACCTTCTCGTTCGACGAATTCATCATCGCCTGGTTCGTGTCGGGCTTCGACCAGACGCTGCCGGTCGCCGTCTACAACGTCATGATCGCCTCGCACGATCCCTCGCTCAACGCGATCGGAACGATCGTCTTCGGCCTGCTGCTGCTGACCCTGCTCGGCGCCGAACTGCTGATCATTCCGCTATTCATGAGACGCCGCACGGCGTGATAGCGCGCCGCGGCTCACCCAAGGAGAGCGTCATGGACAAGACGGACTACATGAAACGGGCGATCGATCTCGCGCGGGAGAAGATGCTCGAAGGCACCGGCTACTGGCCCTACGGCTGCGTCATCGTGAGGGACGGCGAGATCGTGGGTGAGGGCTGCAACGACATGGGCTTCTCGCTCGATCCCACGGGCCATGGCGAGGTCATCGCGATCCGCGACGCCTGTAAACGGCTCGGCACGATGGACCTCACCGGCTGCGAGCTCTACACCAGCTGCGAGCCCTGCTCGCTCTGCACCAGCGCGATCTGGCTGACCAACATCGCCAAGGTGTACTACGGCGCCTCGCTGGACGACTGCCGCGGCCATGGCTCGGATTTCGACCCGCTGCGCCGCCATGTCGGAAAGCGTATTCACGAGCGGAGCATACCGGCGGAGCGCGTGCTCGGTGCGGAGGGGAGCGCGCTGCTCGCGGAGTGGGCCGCGCTCATCGAGAAGACTCCCGCCATGCAGGAAGAGCGCAGCCGCCACGCCCCCATCGGCGAGCGTTAGCCAGGATCCGGCGTGACACAAGCGTAGGAGGCCGACGATGAGCCTCGATGCCTTGCGGAATCTAACCGACATCGGCCTCTTCGTCTCGGACCTGGAGCGCGCCATCGCCTTCTACGGCGAGACCCTCGGCTTCGAGCTCAAGCGCCGCGACATCGGTTTCGCCGAGTTCCGCACCGAGGGCGTGGGCCTCGCGCTGTGGGAGGTCTCGGACGTGAGCCAGGCCCTCGAGCTCACGGAGACGCCCCGCCAAGGCCTCTCCGCCATGGTGGCGGTCCGCGTGGAGACGGCCGAAATCGTGGACGCGCTGCACGACGCGTTGGCGGCCAAGGGAGTGCGCATCGTTCAGGCGCCGACCACGCATTCGTGGAACGCGCGCACAACCTACTTCAGCGATCCGGACGGCAACCTCTGGGAAATCTACGCCTGGGTCGACACCCCACGCACGATCTGAGCGCCGCAGACCATGCGGCCGTTTCAGCGACTTTGGCCGGTGCGGCTGAACAGGATCCAGAAGAAGGTGCCGATGATCGGGAGCGTCACGCCGAAGATAAGCGAGGCAAGGCCGAAGATGATCGGCACGTTGGACTGGTGCGAAGACGCCTGCGCCCAGGTGTAGATCGGCATCGTGGTTTCGGTGCCGCGCAGGAAGATCGAGCGCAGGAGTTCGTTGAAGGAGAGGATGAAGCCGAACAGGCCGGCACCCACGATGCCCGGCCGCATGATCGGAAACTCGATCTGCCAGAATCGCTTCCAGGCTGAGGCCCCGAGGTCTTCCGCCGCTTCCAGCAGGCGGTGGTCGAAGCGCGTAGCCAGCACGATCACCAGCAGAAAGGCGAAGGGCAGCGCCCAGACCATGTGGCCCACGAAGATCGACCACATGCCGAGCTTGAAGTGCATGTAAGAGCGGATGAAGAGGAAGAGCGCCGCCCCCATCGTGAGCCCCGGCACGAAGAGCGGCAGCAGCGTGATCAGCAAGACCCCGCCGCGCCGCTTCTTCATCCTCGGGATCGCGCGCCCCACCGGCACCGAGACGAGGACGCAGCAGGCGCCCACGGCGAACGCGAGCCACAGGCTGTCGGTCATCGGCTCGATCCACGCTGAGGTCGCGAACAGCTCGTCGTACCAGCGGAGTGTCAGCGGATGAGGAATGCCGGAGAGCGGGCGGTCGCTGAACGACATGACCACCAGCCAGACGAGCGGAATATAGGTGAGCACGATGAGCGCGAGGCCGATCCACGCAGCCAGCGGCCGCCAGATGGGCGCATACACCGCATGCTCCCACAGGCGCAGCCGTCGGCCCCGCCTGAGCCTGATGGCCGCCTGCGCGTCTGCCGCACTCATAGCTTCAGCGCCTCGAACAGCCCGGCGATACCGCCCCGCCGCCGGGTCAGCACCGTGAGCGCCGCCAGCAGCAGCACCAGGACCGCGAGCACGAACGCGGAGAGAGAGGCTGCGGTCGGGTAGTTGAGCGTCGACAGCGCATCCTCGGTGGAGCGGCCGATCATATTGACCTTGCCGCCGCCCATCAGCTGCGGCACCACCCACTCGCCCATCATCGGCACCATGGTGAAGACCACGCCGGCGATGACCCCCGGCAGACAAAGAGGAATGGTCACCAGGAACAACGTCTGCAACGGATTGGCGCCGAGATCGCGGCTCGCGTCGAGGTACTCGTCGTCGATGAGCGTCGCCACCAGGAAGATCGGGAACACCATGGTCGCGAAATAGGGCGCGGCGAGCCCGAAGAAGACCGAGAACTCGGTGAAGATCAGCCACTCCACCGGCTCGGTGGTGATCCCCAGCTCCATCAGCACCGTGTTGACGACGCCGTTGCTGCCCAGCAGCGCCCGCCAGATGATCGTGCGGGACGAGAGATCGAGAAAGAACGGGATCGTCAGCAGCGTGAGCAGGATCGCCTTGAGCCCCTGCGAGCGGCAGCCCTTGGCGAGCCAGAGCGCGAAGGGGAAGGCGAGGACGAGCTCGATCACCGTCATGCCGATGGCGATGCGCAGCGTGCGCGTCGCCACGGTCCAGCGTCCGGTCTCGAAGAAGCGATCCCAGGTGTGAAACGAGGGATCCCAGACGACCTTGAACCCCTTCGTCTCAAGAAACGAATAGATAAGAAGCAGGAACAGCGGAACGATGACGACGACCGTCCAGACGATGATGAAGGTCGGGACGGTCCAGCGGCCCGACGCGGCGTGCGTGTACCAAGCCCTGATGCCGCCGCTTACCAAGGCGTTCGCCATCGGCAGGGGCCCGCGTGCCCCGGCGGAGGCCACCGGGGCACGCTAACGGTCAATTGCTCAGGCGTTGAGGAAGCGCTGCCACTCCTCCTCCATCGACTCCTGGTGGTCGGGGTTGAGATTCTCCCAGAACGGCTTCTTGTATTTCGTGTCCACCTTTTTCTGGACCGCATCCACCGCCGCCACCTGTTCGGCAGACCAGCCGGCCTCTTCGGCGTGCTTGACGCCCAGATCGAGATTGGGGCCGCCATAGCCCCGCTCGATCGCCTGGAAGGCCCGGTACTCGCCGTCGAGGAAGTAGTTCAACGCCTTGTAAATGTTGTCGAGATTGTCGCGCTCTGCAGCCTGGGTCGGGATGTAGGCGCCGATGCCCCACTTGAAGTAGCCCTCGACCGTGTAGGCATAGCGCACCACGTCCGCGCCGGCCTCGGCGTTGACGTTCTTCGTCGCCGGCTCCCAGCAGTTGATGATGTCGACTTCCTTGTTGCCGAGAAGCTGCACCTGCTCCTCGAAGCCGGTGTGGAAGGTGCGGAACTGCCCGGCCTGCTTGCGCTCGATGGCCCAGTCGCCGACCGCCTTGGCCTCTTCGGGCGTGAGGTTCGCGTTGTCCACGATCTCCGCCTTGCCGTAGACCTGCATGTAGAACGCAACCTCGGGCATGGTGAGCAGCCAGTTGCGGTCGATCGAGGCGCGGTTCTTGGTCTCCTCGTTCTCGAACAGCTTCTGCCAGGAGACTTCGTCGAGGCCGTTGGGATTGACGCCGATCGCTTCCGGCCAATAGCCGAAGCTGTCGGCGTTGTTGACCATGGGCACGCCGTACTGGGTGCCGTCCGGCGTCTGCGTAATGTAGCCGCGCTTGTAATCGTCCGACGTGCGCTCCCACAGCACCAGCTCGGGGTGATTCTCGTCTATCACCAAGTAGAACCCCTCGGGCCCGAGCTTGTACTGGGTGCCGCCGTCGGTAAACAGGATATCGTGGGTGTCGCCGATCTCGTTGACCATGACGTCGCGCATGAAGTTGCCCATGTTCGCGTCGGTCGGCGTGAACTCCATGGTCAGCCCGGTGCTGTTGGTGAACAGCGACCAATCCTTGAGTTGCACCGTCGTCGTGCCATAGCCGCGAATGGTGTCGCTCGCCGCGTGAGCCACTTGCGTCATGCCGAACGAAAGGCCGCCCGCCACCGCCACGGAGACTCCCGCCGCAGCGCCGGTCTTGAGCACGTCCCGGCGTGTCAGCGCGCCGGTTTTCCGATCGTCATCTCGCTGAGTCATTCCTGCTGCCTCCCCTGCTACGCGGACCCGCATTCGCCCCGCCAGGTCGGGCCAACTTACCGGGCACCTGGCACCGGTTTCCGCCTCGCGCACTCAAGCCGCCGCGAGGGATGCCGACGGGCGCGTTGCCGCCATGGTAGGCAGCGTCGCGCGTGGAACGCAACACACTCCTTCCCGCGCCGTGGCGGTGGTGGAGAGTGCTCTGGGTTGAAACTGGCTCGGCCGCCTTGCGCGGCCTATGGTTTCGCGATAGGGCAGCCGGCAGGAGGCTCCCATGACAACGAGAATCGCCAACATCGAGCTGGTTCAGGTCTCCCTGCCGACGCGCCGCGAGCACAAGTGGACCGGGCTCACCGAGCCCATCGGCGGCTACATCCTGGTCCGCATGGAGGGCGAGAACGGACTGGTCGGCTGGGGCGAGGCGCCGGCGCTGAAGGACTGGGGCGGCGACTACGGCCGCTATTTCGGCGAATCGCCGGGCACGACACGCTTCGTGGTCGAAGCCTATTTGGCGCCTGCGGTCGCCGGCCTCGACCCGGCCCAGCCGGCGCTGCTCCATCGTGCGATGGATGCCGCGATCAAGGGCTACCCCTACGCCAAGGGTGCGGTCGAGATGGCGGCCTACGACCTCGCCGGTCGCACGCTCGGCGTGCCGGTGCATCGGCTCCTCGGCGGCATGCTGCGCGAGGCCGTGCCGATCACCCATTCCATCGGGCTGCTGCCCATCGACGAGGCGATCGATGAATGCAAAATCGTTGTCGCCGAAGGCATCAGGACGATCAAGATCAAGGTCGGCGTCGATCCCGAGCGCGACGTCGAGATCGTGCGCCGCATCCGCGAGGCGGTGGGCCCCGCCACGGCGCTTTGTGTCGACGCCAATTGCGGCTACCGAACGCCCTACGAGGCTGTGAAGATCATCCGGTGGATGGAGCCTGCCGACCTGATCTACGCCGAGCAGCCCGTCGAAGGGATCGACGGGCTCGCCGAGGTCAGGCGCGGCATCGGTGTGCCGCTCATGGCCGACGAGAGCGCGTGGAACGCGCGCGACGTGATCGAGATTGCCGAGCGCCGCGCGGCAGACATCGTCTCGATATACACGACGAAGCCGGGCGGGCTGTTCCGCGCGATGCAGGTCGCCGCCGTGGCGCGCGCGGCGGGGCTGATCTCCAACGTCAACGGCTCGGTCGAGACCGGCGTCGGCAATCTCGCCAACCTGCAGCTCGCCGCTGCCGCCGAGCCGGTGGTGCTGAGCTGCGTGGTGCCTGTCTCGATGCCGGCCGAGCACCGGGCCGGGCGGATCGGCGGGGTCTATTACACCGACGACCTGATCGCCTCTCCGCTGGCTCACGTCGGGGGCGCCGTTCCGGTCCCGACGGGTCCGGGCATGGGGGTTGAGATCGACGAAGCGAAGATCGAGCGCTACCGCGTGGACCCAACGTAACGCAGCCTACTCGATCGACGGGTATCACGCCGCCGCCTCCCCCTCCTGCACCAGGCGTCTCAGCGCCGCGGGCTCCAGGCCGGCGATTCCCATGCGCTCCAGGGTGAGCCCCTCCGTCGCGTAGTCGATGCCCGTCGCGGCCGAGAGAAGTGCGATGTGACTGTCGATGGTTGGCGTCTCGACCCCCGCCAGCCGGCCCAACGCGGCGATAGGCACCAGTCCGTAGCCGACATCCTCGTGTACATAGCGGTGGTCGAGCGAAGGCGGGCTCTTGAGCGTCGCGTTGGGGGCGCTCTCGCGGCAGGCGCGCGAGATCGAGCCGCTCTCCATCGCCCCGCGCGTCGTCAGCCCGGCCTTGTGGAACATCGCGAGGAATGGTCTTGCGGGCACGCCGAGCGAGCGAACGACGGCGAGCCGTTCCGCGTCAATTGCGGCCGCTGCGCGGCCGACCGCGTCGGTTACGCCTTCACGATAGAACAGGAAGTTGCCGCCTGTGGCTTCGATCCGGCCGGCATTCAGCAGCATGCCCGGCGGATGAAAGACCGCGTTGATGTTGGCAAGCCCGGTCTCGAGCACGCTGGAGGCGGGCCGGATCTCCGGGAACAGAGGGGAGATGGCCGCGTGTAGCCGCCCGGTGGCGCTGCCGGGCAGCGCAGCGAACATCAGGGACCTGGTGTAGCTGTAAATCCCGACCCTCGCCGGCGCTTCGATCCGGCAAATGTAGGTAAGGGTCACCGTCTCGCAGATGTCGAGCGGAGAGGTGTGGCCGGCACGGCGCACCTCGGCACGGAAGTGGAGGCCCCCGCCGGTATGGCCGGGATTGAGGAAGACGGGCGTGCCCTCCTCGAGAACCCCGGCGAGGCGTTCGGCGTACCAGCCGTGGGCGACCGAGGGGACGACCAGCATCACGAGGTCGGCACCGGCGACCGCTTCGGCGATGTCGGTGGTCAGCAGGGCGGGCGTCTCGCGGCCCTCGAAGATGCCGTGGGAGTCAATGCCGCCGTTGGCGCGAATGGGCTCCAGGCTCTCCTCGCGACGCGCGTGCAGGCGGACCTCGAAACCCCGACACGTCAGATCGGCCGCGGCTGCGTACCCGCCATGCCCCGCGCCCATCACCGCGACCGATCGGATTTGCTTCGCGCCCGTCATCCGTCATCGTCCGAGGGCGATGTTGCTGGCCGCTGCGAGTCGAGGCAAGCCGACGGAACCCGCATTCCTTGTTGTCGTGACCGGTCAGTCATGCCGTTGTCTGTGCGCGTGCTGCAATCCGCGCATAACGATCTCCAATCGACCCCATCCAAAATCCGTCTGGCAGCAATGGAAGCGTTGCCCACCTGACCCGTTAGCGCGTCCGTTTCAGATGCACCGAAGCACAACGCTCGGGAGTCGTGTCATGGCAACGCCGAACGCCGTCGGAAGGATCGTCCGCCGCCCGCGGGTCGGACGGTCCTCCCACTGCGGCGTGCTTCGTTTCCGTGCTTCCCCCGAGGCTTCCGGCCCGCCGCCGTAGGCCCGTTGCGCACCGTTGCCGGAGCCAGACCGCAGCTCTTGGGACCGGCACCCGATTCCCACACAGCGCCGAGCGCGGGTCCCCGTGCGCGTCGTCTTCTGATATGCTCGGGAGCGGGACGCTGTCTGTGACTGTGGTGAGCGATGCGGGCTGGGGCGAGCGGCGGCCCGGCGCACCCGAGCCCCCCCCCCCCCCCGGGGG
>JAPPKP010000174.1:9551-11929 GCA_028819955.1 Rhodospirillaceae bacterium
TGATCCTGCGCTATCCGCTCGGGCGTGCGCCGGCCGGGCTCGCCGTAGCCCGCGCCGCCGCCGGTGCTCATCACCACACGGTCGCCCTTCATCAGCCGGAAGCTCGTCTTCGAGCCGAGCTCGATTTTCTCGTTGCCGCGCAGCACGCTGACGAACGCCGCGCCGCCGTCCTCGCCGCCGAAGAGCCCTTCGGGCGGGATCGTGAAGCGATCGGAGTAGGACTGGTACTCGACATCGTCGGCCAGCACCTCGTAGACCCGCCTGATCCCGAGCCCGCCGCGCCACGCGCCCTCGCCGCCCGAGCCCGCGACCAGCGCGTACTCCGAGACGCGGAAGAACCCGTGCTCCATGTCGATGGCTTCGATGGGGATGTTCGAGCAGTTGGAAAGCGGGCTGTCCACCGCGTCGCAGCCGTCGCCCAGCGCGCTCGCGCCGTAGCCGCCGCCGAAAATCTCGAGATAGATGCCGTAGCCCTCCTCGCCCAGGTGCGAGAGGCAGGTGGCATGGGTGGTGTCGAAGCCGGCCGCCATCACCTGCTGGGGCACCGCGTCCGCGAGCGCCTTCATCACCGCGTTGTAGGCGCGGTAGGCCGACAGCATGCGCGCGCGCACCGGGGCCGGCGGGCGGGGGTTGAGCAGCGAGCCATAAGGCGCGGTGATGCCGATCGGCCGTTTCGCCCCTTCGTTGAACGGAATGTCGGGGCTCGTCAGCACCGACTTCACGCACGAGAGCCCGGCCGCGATGGTCGATGCGAAGGGGCAGTTCACGTTGGTCCGCACCTGGTCGCAGGTGCCGTCGTAATCGACCGAGACGGTATCGCCCGCGATCTCCACCCGTGCGCGCACCACGAGCGGCTCGTCGTTCTCGCCGTCGCTGTCGAGCTGGTCTTCGCCCACGTAGATGCCGTCGGGCGCTGCGGCGATGGCGGCGCGCATGCGCTGTTCGGCATAGTCGAGCAGCCCCGCCATGGCCTCGGTGACCGTGTCCGCACCGAACTTCTCGCAGAGCTCGATCACGCGCCGCGCGCCCACCGCGTTCGCCGCGAACTGGGCGTTGCAATCCCCGATGGTCTTCTCGGGCACGCGCACGTTCGCGCGCACCAGGCGCTCGAAGGAACCGCCGTTCCAGTCGCGGTGCACGTTGTAGCGGCTCGGCGGGAAGATCAGCCCCTCCTGATGCACGTCGCCGGCCGCCATGTTGAGGCCCGGCGCACCGCCGCCGAGATCGAGGTGGTGGGCGACAGTGGCGCTGAAGCCGACCAGCCGGGCTCCGACGAAGATCGGCGTGAAGATGAAGATGTCGGGGACGTGCTGCCCGCCGTTGTACGGGTCGTTGTTGATGTAGAAGTCGCCGGGCTCCAGGGTCTCGGGCGGATAGTGCTCGGCGCAGGGGCGGAAGGTGGTGCCGATGGGTCCGAGCTGCATGGGAATCAGCTCCGCCTGGCTCACCACGTTGCCCTCCGCATCGAGCAGCGCGGCGGAGCAGTCGTTGGCCTCGCGCACGATCGGCGAATAGGCCGAGCGCACGAGCTTGATTCCCATCTCCTTCGCGGCGGCGATCAGCGCCTGGGAGATGATCGCCTGGTCGACCCGATCGAGCGCCATGGGCTTCCCCTTACCCTGCCGAGGTCAGCGCGTCAGGATGACATTATGGTGCGCGTCCAGGCACGCGCGCCATTCCGGCGGAACATAGGCGGTGGACGTGTCGTCCGCGATGAGTAATGGCCCCTCTCCTCCGCCCGCTTGGCTGAGGGCGCTGCGGTTGACCCGGCGGGCACAGAGGCGCTCGCCGCCGTCGAAGAGCGAGACGGTGGCTTCGAGCGGGGAGTCGTCGGTGTCCAGCAGCGCGGGGACGGCCGGCGGCGGCGATGCGATGCCGAGCCGGAAGGAGACGATCTCGGGCCGGTTGGTGCGCGAATCGTCGAACTCGAAGATGCGGTGGTGCGCCTGGTTGAACCGCTCGCGTAGCCATGCGGCGTCGAGCTGCGCGATCTCGTCCTCGCCGAGCGCGATCGGGACCTCGAAGGCCTGCCCCACGTAGCGCATCTCCAGCGTGTGGGTGTAGCGGAGCCCGCTGGTGAGCCCGAGCGCCGCGAAGGCGGCCTCAGCGTCGGCGCGCATGGCTGCGAACTGCGCACGCACGCGCTCCGCAGCCCCCGCCTCGTCGAGGGCGAAGCGCTCCGTGCGGCTCTCGTAGCGCACGAAGTCCGAGGCGACGAGGCCGAAGGCCGAGAGCACGCCGGCCGCAGGCGGGATGACGATGGTCGCGATGCCCAGCACCTCGGCGACACGCGCAGCGTGCAGCGGCCCCGCACCGCCGAAAGGCACCAGGACGTAATCGCGCGGATCGCGGCCCCGCTCGGTCGAGACCAGCTGGAT
>JAPPKP010000173.1 GCA_028819955.1 Rhodospirillaceae bacterium
GGCGGCCGCAGTCGAACATAAGCGCAAGCGCGTGCTCGGCCACCGTGACGTCGCCATAGCCCTTGATGGTGCGCACCTCGATGCCGAGCCTCTCCGCCGCCGCCACGTCGATGTAGCTCGACGCGCCGGTGCCCATGAAGACGATGACCTTGAGCGCGCGGCTGGCGGCGAGCACCTCCTCCGTCATGTAGGTATGGTCGTTGATGACGCCGACCGCATCGCCGACGTAAGCCGCGACGTCATCCCCCGGCACGTCGTCGATGGTCATCGCCAGGTCGGGAACGATCGCCTTGAGCTCGTCGTCGTAGAGATCGGCCAGGAAGGATGGACAGTCGAAGAAGATCGCGCGCACCGCTTGCCTCCAAAATATTCGCTATGTGGGGCCGATTGTAGCAGGCAGCGGCGCCGCTCGCGTGGCCGGGCGCGGGGCGCCGCTCACGAGGCGCTTTCCGCGCGCCGGGGGGCGGCGACGGTGCGCCGCCGGGCGCCGGTGTTGACCAGCCAGATGCCGACCACCATGCAGGCCAGCGCCGCCCACACCCAGATGCTGAGCGTCTCGTCGAAAAGAATGAGCGCCCAGAAGATGCCGGCGGCAACCACCAGGTAGTTGAACTGGGCAAAGAAGACCGCGCCGGCGCGCCGCGTCACCTCCTGGAAGCAGTAGAAGGTGACGCAGTGGATCGCCGCGGCCCAGGCCATCCCGCCGATGCCCGGCCAGCCGGCATCGGCGAAGAGATAGGGGCCGTCCGCTATCAGCATCACCGGCAGCATGACGACGGCGGCGGCAAGCAGGATGCCGCAGGCGAGCGCGAGCGAATGCGTTTGCGGCGGGCGGTAGGCGGCGGCCACGACATTCGAGCCCGCAGCGGCGACTGCGGCCACCAGCGCCACCAGCATCCAGACCCAGGCGCCGGCCTCGGGCAGGCTCTGCTCGGGCAGCACGATCAGCAGCACGCCGCCCGCACCGAGAGCCAGTCCCGAGAGGCTCAGCGCCTCGAAGCGCTCCATCCGCATGGCGAAGGACATCAGGTACGTGACCCCCGGCACAAGGGTCAGCACCAGGGTGATGACGCCGGCCGGAAGCTCGCGGGCGGCGATGGCGGTGGCCAGCACCGGCAGCATCACCGCGAGCAGGGCGAGGCGGAGGTATTGCAGGAGGTGTGCCCGGCTGGTCGGCGGCAGCTTGCCGGTGAAGGCGCCCACGATCAGCAGCGCGAGGCCGGCGAAGAGCGCGATCCAGAAGGTGTAGGCGAAGACCGGGAAGGAGACGCTGGCCGCAAGCTTGTTGGCCGAGAAGATGCCGCCGTAGGAAATGCCGCCGAGGAGGAGCAGCAGGGTCGGCACGATCAGCGCGCGCCCGCGCAGGCGCCCCATATCGGCCGTGCCAGTCTCCGGCGCGCCGCCTTGCGTGGCGTTCTTATTCTCTGGCGGCGCTGCCGGCATCGCCGGCACGGTAGCGGGCGGGCACGGGCCTTGGCAAACCCGTGCGGCGGGTCTACATCGTCGATGGTGGTGAGTGCGAGGCGTTGAAGGCGCGAACGATGGCGGACCTGACAGTCCGAAACGTCAGCGAAGAGGTGGTCGACGCCCTCAAGCGGCGTGCCGCAGCCAACGGCCGCTCGGTGGAGGCCGAGCACCGGGAGCTGCTGCACGCGGCGCTGCTTGGGGCGGACAGGGAATTCGCAACGCAGGCCAAAGCCTTGCGGCAAAGGCTCCGCTCGTCGGTCGATAGCACCCAGACGATCCGAGCAGACCGGGACCGGAACCACTCATAACTCCGAGCCTAGAAACACGCCTCCAGCAGCTTCCGCGTGTTCTCGGCCGTCATGGGAACCGGGTTGCCGCCGGCGGTGGGGTCGTCGAGGGCCATGGCGGTGAGGTCGTCCAGGCGGTCGGCGGTGACGCCCATCGCGCTGAGGGTCTTGGGAATGCGCAGGGTCTCGCGCAGCTCCAGCACGCGCTCGTGGAAGCCGGCGTAGCCGCCCTTGAGCCCCAGATAGGCGGCGGCATGCGTGAGCCGTTCCTCCACCGCGGGGCGGTTCATGTCGAGCACGTAGGGCATGACGCAGGCGTTGGTGGTGCCGTGGTGGGTGTCGAAGACCGCGCCCACAGGGTGGCTCAACGCGTGGATCGCGCCGAGACCCTTCTGAAATGCCGTGGCCCCCATGCTGGCGGCGGCCATCATGTGGCCGCGCGCCTCCAGGTCGCCGCCATCGGCGTAGGCGCGGCACAGGTTCTCGTGGACGAGGCGCATCCCCTCCAGCGCGATGCCCTGGCCCATCGGGTGGTAGAAGGGCGAGCAGTAGGCCTCCAGGCAGTGCGCCAGGGCGTCCATCCCCGTGCCCGCCGTGATCGGCTTCGGCATGCCGACGGTCAGCTCGGGGTCGGCGATGACCACGGAAGGCAGCACTTTGGGGTGGAAGATGATCTTCTTCACCCGTGTCTCGGAGTTGGTGATGACGCTGGCGCGGCCCACCTCGGACCCGGTGCCGGCTGTGGTGGGAACGGCGACGCTGGGTGCGATGGCGGCCGCATCGGCGCGGGTCCACCAGTCGCCCACGTCCTCGAAGTCCCAGACCGGGCGGGACTGGCCGGCCATGAAGGCGACCATCTTGCCGAGGTCCAGCGCCGAGCCGCCGCCGAAGGCCACCACGCCGTCATGACCGCCCGCGCGATATGCGGCGACGCCGGCATCGAGGTTCTTCTCGGTCGGATTGGCGTCGACGTCCGAGAAGGCCGCGCGGCCGAGACCACCCTCCTCCAGAACGTCGAGGGCGGCTTGCGTCATGGGCAGCGAGGCGAGGCCGCGGTCGGTCACGAGCAGGGGTCTCCGAATGTCGGCGGCGGCGCAAGCCTGAGGCAGCTCGGCAACGCGGCCCGCGCCGAAGCGGATGGCGGTGGGGTAGGACCAGTTGGCGGTGAGCGTCATGGGGCGACCTTCCCGGTGCGGAGAGGCTGGAGCTAGAAATGCACAGATTATCCGGTTTCCGACCCGGTCCTTCCATACAGTGCCTCGGCAATCACGGCGAGGGGAAGGATGAGCTTGAGCGGATCGTCGAGCAGCCGCACGGCGCCAAACCGCTCGTACCATTGCGCGGCGTTCCGATCCTGCGCGTCGATGGCAAGCGCCACACCGCCGACATCTGCTGCAACGGCCAACGCACGCGCGCCGGCGGCTAGCAACAGATCGCCTCCCAGCCCCCGGCCCTGCACGGATCGATCGACCGCGAGCCGCCCGAGCCGAAAGACCGGCACCTCGTAACGGCCGAGCCCTCTGGTCAGACTCTCCGGCACATCGGTGAACGCGATGGCGCCGGGACTGATCGTGTAGAGGCCGAGAACGTGTGTCGGTTCCGCTGCCGACACGGCGACAAAGGTCTTGGCACCGCCCGACTCGTGGTTCTGCCGGGCGTAGCGACTGAGATAGGTGTTGAGGTCCTCAATCCCGCAATCGAAGCTCTTACGGTCGTGATGACGACCGATGGGCTGTTCCCGCCAGTCCAGCAACGGGGTTAGGTACGAGCAGAGCGCCGCCGCGCGGCATCCATCAGGGCGGGCGCGGGGTCGGGCGGGTTCTCCAGCAACGCGAGCACACGCTGGCTGTCGCGTTGGGAGAGAACCATGCGCTCCGCGCGGTCCATGACCTCCCGCGCTGCGGGCAACGCACTACGCATGATGAAGCTGGTTAGACCCAACCGCTCGTGAGCGGCGGCGGCGGTCAACAGGCGTTTCTCTTCCGTGGTTGCCCGTAGCTCGATGCGCTCCCCGCGCGGCGCGGCAGTCGCCGGCATGGCGCCCTCCTTCTCTTCTCCGAATGTACGGATCAAATACGGACAACGCGGACCGAGTCAAGATGCGCCGACCGATCGCACGGCCCGAAACTCACCTGGCGGGTATGAATTAGGGACGGCCGCCCCCGTTCGGTGGAGGCAGCCGTCCCCCCTCGCTGGGCCCGCGTTCTGGCCTGGGCCCGGTCCCCGGTGTTCGTTTACGCGTGGAGCTCGATGTCTCTCGGGACCGGATAAGCCGGCGTGCGATCCTGTAGCGTTCGGTTGCCTCGCAGTGCGAGGTGAGATGGATCGCTCTGCCGTGTCCTCGGCTCGCCCGCGCCCCTCATCTCAGGGCACCGACCACGAGATGCCTTCCTGCTCCACCTCCTGTCGCCGGGCTTCACTTGATGGCGGCGTTCGGCGACGCGATCGAGAGTGCATGCCTGGGGAGATCGGGTCCAATACCGAATTCTCATAATCGGCATAAGGGCCGCTTATGCTGAGGCAGCCTCGCCGCGTGCGATCGCTGTCATGGTTATGCGGGAGGCGAGTGCCCGATATTCCTGCCCGATCTAATATGCCTTGGCAGCAGTCCCGTGCCGGCGCGCGCTCCCGTCGCGTTGCGGCGGAGGCGGGGCGGACGCAGAATGGAATGGGCCGACAAGGACCTTGCAAAGGGAGCGGAGAGCCTTTCATGGCAGGTACGATGATCGACATTCCCGTCGCCGGCGGCGGCGCGTTCAGGGGCTATCTGACGGTGCCGGAGGCGGGCAGCGGGCCGGGCCTCCTGATCGAGCAGGAGATTTTCGGGGTCAACGCGAGCCTGCGGGCGATCGCCGACCTCTACGCCGAGGAAGGCTACGTCTGCCTCGTGCCCGATCTCTTCTGGCGCATGGAACCCGGCGTCGACCTCGGCTACGACGAGGCCGACTTCGCCAAGGCCTTCGAGCTCTACCAGCGCTTCGACGTGGACCAGGGCGTTGCGGATATCGGCGCCGCGGTCGAAGCGTTGCGGGCACGGCCCGAATGCACCGGCAAGGTGGCGGCCATGGGCTTCTGCCTCGGCGGCAAGCTCGCATACCTCACCGCCACGCGGCACGACGTCGATGCGGCGGTCTCGTTCTACGGCGTCGGCATCGAGGAGGCGCTGGACGAATCAGGCGGTATCTCCTGCCCGATGCTCATGCACTTTGCGGGCGAGGATGCGTTCGTCCCGCAGGATGCCGTGAATACGATATCGGAACACTTCGAGGCGCAGCCGGAAGTGCGGATCCATCTCTATCCCGGCGTCGATCACGCCTTCTACAACCACGACCGGAGCGAGGTTTACCACCGGCCGTCGGCCATGGTCGCGCACTCGCGCACCATCGCGCTGCTGCGGGGCGCGATCGGCCCCGCTTACGACCTCGAGAGGCTGTGGGATCGACACCTCGACTATGAGTTCGCGACGCGGGACACGGACAAGACCATGGCGACCATGGTGGCCGAGCCCTACGTCAACCACATCCCGACCATGACCGGCGGCACCGGCGCCGACGCTCTCAGCCGCTTCTATACCGAGCACTTCATCCCGAAGATGCCGAAGGACACGACGCTGACACCGTTGTCGCGCACGGTGGGCGCAGACCGGGTGGTGGACGAGATGATCTTCAGCTTCACTCACAACGAGGAGATCGACTGGATGCTCCCCGGCGTGGCCCCCACCGGCAAGAAGGTCAGCGTGCCATTGGTCGCCATCGTGGCTTTTCGCGGCGACAGGCTCCACCACGAGCACATCTATTGGGACCAGGCCTCGGTGCTGGTGCAGATCGGCCTGCTGGAGACGCAAGGGCTGCCCGTCGGCGGCGTCGAGACCGCGCACAAGGCCGCAGACGAAACCCTGCCGTCCAACCGCCTGATCCCCGGCTGGGCGGACGACTAGAACGCCTGAAGGCGATGACGGCACGGGCACGGCGCGGCGACGCATGAGCGCGCTCGGCACGGCACTGGAGCGTGTCGAGGATGCGGCGCTGCTCATGGGCCGCGGCCGCTACATCGACGACATGCCGGTGGCGCCCGGCACGGGCCACGCCGCCATCCTGCGCTCGCCCCACGCCCATGCCCGCCTCACCGCCATCGACACGGATGCGGCAGAGGCTTTGCCGGGCGTCCATGCCGTGGTCACCGGCGAGGACGCGCGCGCCTGGTCCACGCCCTTCATCGTCAGCGTGCGCCAGCCCATGGAGCATTGGTGCATCGCCACCGACCGGGTCCGCTACGCCGGCGAGCCGGTCGCCATCGTCGTGGCAGAGGATCGCTATCGGGCAGAGGACGCGCTGGCTCTGATCGACGTGCGCTATGAGCCGCTGGACGCCATCGTCGATCCCGAAGCAGCGCTCGGCGCGGATGCGCCCGTGCTGCACGAGGCGGTGGGCAGCAACCTGATCAGCGAGCGCACGTTCCGCTACGGCGAGCCGGAGGCGGCGTTCGCGGCGGCGGCGCACACAATTGCGACCACGGTGCGCTATCCACGCAACTCCTGCACCCCCATCGAGTGCCTGGGCCTGATCGCCGCCTACGACCCGGGCGAAGACGCCTACGACGTGCTGTCACACTTTCAGGGCCCGCTCACGCTGCATCCGGTCATGGCGCGGGCACTCAAGGTACCGGGGCCGAGGCTCCGGCTGCGCTCGGTGCCGGATTCGGGCGGAAGCTTCGGCGTCAAGCAGGCGGTCTTCCCGCTCATCGTCGCGATGGCGCTCGCGGCGCGGAAGGCCGCGCGCCCGGTCAAGTGGATCGAGGACCGGCTGGAGCACCTGCTGGCGGCGACATCGGCGACCAACCGGATGACGCGGATCGAAGCGGCGGTGGAGGCCGACGGCAGGGTCACGGCGCTCCGTCTCGACCAACTGGAAGACTGCGGCGCCTACCTGCGCGCGCCCGAGCCCGCGACTCTCTACCGCAACCACGGCAACCTCACGGGCCCCTATCGCATCCCCCATCTCGCGGTGACCAATCGCGTGGTCGTCACCAACAAGACGCCCACGGGGCTCAACCGGGGCTTTGGGGGGCCGCAGCTCTACTATGCGCTGGAGCGGCTGATGCAGCGGGTGGCCGTATCCCTCGACCTCGACCCGCTGGCGGTCATCAGGCGCAATCTGGTGCCGGGCGACGCCATGCCCTATCGCGCTGCCGCCGGGGCGGTGCTCGATTCCGGGGACTTTCCCGCTACGGTCGATTACGGCGCGGCGGAAGGCGCGCTCGATGCACTCCGCGCCAAGCGCGACGCGGCGCGGGCGGAGGGGCGGCTCTACGGCATCGGATTCGCCGCGGCGGTGGAGTCCAGCATCTCCAACATGGGCTACATCACCACCGTGCTCAGCGCCGAAGAGCGCCGCAGGGCGGGACCCAAGGACGGCGCCGTCTCCCACGCCACGGTGGCGGTGGACCCGCTCGGCGCCGTCACCGTCACCGCCGATTCGATCCCGCAAGGTCAGGGCCACCGCACAGTGCTCTCCCAAGTGGTGGGCGACGCGCTGGGCCTTGCGCCAGGGCAGATCACGGTCGCGCTGGAGCACGACACCCAGCGGGACCCATGGTCCATCGCCGCCGGCAACTACTCGAGCCGCTTCTCGGGCGCGGTCGCAGGCGCCGCACACCTCGCGGCGGTGCGGGTGCGCGAGCGCTTAGCGCGGATCGCGAGCCAGCAGCTCAACACCCCGCCTGAGGACGTGCGCTTCGAGCAGGGGCGTATCTTCGCCGCCGGCAACCCCGGTAACGACCTCGACTTCCGTCGGGTGGCGTCGCTCGTCCACTGGTCGCCGGGCAGCCTGCCGGAGGGCGTACCGCCGGCGCTGCGCGAGACCGCGCGCTGGACCCCGCCCCAGCTCACCCCGCCGGACGACGACGACCGGATCAACAACTCGGCGGCCTACAGCTTCATCTTCGATTTCTGCGGGGTGGAGGTGGACCGCGCGACCGGCACCGTCGCCATCGACCGTTACGTCACCACCCACGATACCGGCCGGCGCCTCAACCCGGCGCTGGTGGACGGGCAGATACGCGGCGCCTTCGCCCACGCCGTGGGCGCCGCGTTCTACGAGGAGCTAGCGTACTCAGAGGACGGCAGCTTCCTCTCCGGCACCCTCGCCGACTACCTGGTGCCGACCGCCTGCGAGGTGCCCGATCCGCTCATACTGCACCGCGACATTCCGACCCCGGCGACGCCATTGGGGGCGAAGGGCGTGGGCGAAGGCAACTGCATGACCACGCCCGTCTGCCTCGCCAACGCCGTAGCGGACGCGCTGGGGGCGGAAAGCCTCGACCTGCCGCTCATGCCCGCCCGCATCGGCGAACTGATTCACGGGCCGGAGGCGCCGCCGTAAGCGACGGTTGCGACTGGAAGTTGCGGACTACAGCTCGGATTCTTCGATGTCAGCGAGCTTCATCAGATGCCGCTGCAAGCCGCGCCTCAGCATTTGGGAGCCGTGAACCGGCACCGAAATGCGGACGTCCGACCCGGCCTTGGCGTAAATGCGATGGCTCCCGCGGGTGCGCATCAACTTCCACCCGCGTAACTCCAGCACACGACAAAATCGCTTCCCGCTGACGGATTTCACACGGCGATCTCGACGATCCTGTCGCTACCGGAGGTAGGAATATCGCGGACATCCACGGAGAGGCAGCCTTCCACCGCCTCATAGAGATTGCTCAGAAGCTCCTCGAACGTGTCCCCCTGCGTAACGCATCCAGGGATCGCGGGCACCTCGGCCCAATATCCCCCCTCTTCCGCTTCGTGCACGATCACCTTTAGCTTCATGGCTCGCTCCTCGCGGAAACTGCTCTGCCAGCGGGCTCGATGGACCGCGCCATGATACCAACGCGCCCCTGATCCGGGTATAGGGACGCCATGAAGCCTGCGCCCTTCGACTATCTGCGGCCCGACGACGAGGAGGAGGCTCTGGAGGCCCTCGCCGAAGCCGGAGACGACGCGCGGCTGCTCGCCGGCGGCCAGACCCTGATGCCGATGCTGAACATGCGGCTGGTGGAGCCGGCGGTGCTCATCGATATTTCCCGGCTGCCGGGACACGCCGGGATCAGCGACGATGGGGAGGTTATCGAGGTCGGCGCGGCAGCGACCCAGGCCGAGCTGGAGACCTGGCCCGCGCTCGACCGGCGCTTGCCGCTGTTGGCCCAGGCTCTGCCGCTGCTCGGCCACATGCAGACCCGGAGCCGGGGCACGGTGTGCGGCTCCATCGCGTTTGCCGACCCGAGCGCGGAGCTGCCGCTCTGCCTCGCGACGCTCGGAGGCGACGTCGTGCTGCGCTCGCGCGTGGGAACGCGGACGCTGCCCGCCGCCGAGTTCCAGACCGGGATGCTGTCCACCGCGTGCCGCGAGGACGAGATGGTGGCGGCGGTGCGCTTCCCTGCCGCCGAGCCGGGCGCGGGCTACGCCTTCACCGAGTTCGCGCGCCGGCACGGGGACTTCGCCATCGCCGCCATTGCCGCCGTCGCGCGAGCGAACGGCATCAGGATCGGCGTCGGCGGTGTCGCCGAGCAGCCGGTCGTCGAGGATTGGCCGCTTCTCGCGGGCAGCGCCCTCGACGACGCGCTCAACGCGCTCGCCTGGTCGCTGGACGCCGCCGACGATGTCCACGCAAGCGCCCGCTACCGGCGCGAGCTGGTGCGCCGCCTGGGCAAGCAAGCGGTCCTCGCGGCGCAGGAGGCCCGGTCGTGAAGCGGCTCGGCGCAGGGAGCCGCAATCGCGTGACGATCACCCTGAACGGTCGGGAAGCAAGCGGCTGGGCCGAGCCGCGCATGTTGCTGAGCGATTTCCTGCGCCACGAGCTCGGCGCCACCGGCACCCATGTGGGCTGCGAGCATGGGGTCTGCGGAGCCTGCACCGTGCGCCTCGACGGCGCCCCGGCGCGCGCCTGCCTGACGCTCGCGGTGCAGGCAGAGGGCCGGCGCGTGGACACGGTTGAGGGGTTGGCACCGGAGGGCGAGCTGAACGACCTGCAGAAGGCGTTCCGCCGCCACCACGCATTACAGTGCGGCTTCTGCACCCCCGGTATCCTGATGTCCCTCGACGTCTGGCTCGAAGACCGGCCCGCACCGGACGAAGGCGAGGTCCGCGCGCTGCTCAGCGGCCACCTCTGCCGTTGCACCGGCTATACGGGGATCGTCGCGGCGGCCCTGGACGCCGCGGAGGCGCGACGGCGCGAGGACGACCCATGACCGACCTGGGCCGAACGCTGATCGCTGCGGCGGAGCGGAATCCGCGTGCGCCCGCCGTCGTCGATGGCGAGACGCGCTTCGATTATGAGGCCTGGCTCGATACGGCCGCGCGCCTTTGCGGCGGCCTCGGCAGCCTCGGGCTCGGGCGGGGCGACCGCCTCGCCGTCATCATGCAGAACCGCTGGCAGATGGCGGCGCTGCACTGGGCCTGTCAGCTTGCGAGCATCGTCGTGGTGCCGCTCAACTGGCGGAGCACCGCCGGCGAGCTGGATTACTTCCTCGCGGATTCGGGCGCGGCGGCCCTGGCCTTCGACGAGAGCGCCGTGGCTGCGGTCGCAGGCTCCGCCTGCGCTGCCCGCATGGGTCGTGTCGCGGCCGGTGACGCGCCGGGCGGCACAATCGATTTCGGCGACCTGCTGGCGGCTCCGGCGGAGGCCACGCCGCGCGCGGGCGAGGACGATCTCTCGCTCATGCTCTACACCTCCGGCACCACCGGGCGTGGCAAGGGTGTGCCGCGCACGCATCGCGCCGAGCGTGCTGCCGCGCTCGCCCACATCGCGCAGAACTGCTACCGCGCGGGCGAGCGCACCCTGGGCGTGATGCCGCTCTACCACACCATGGGCGTGCGCTCGCTGCTCGCGATGGCGCCGGTGGGCGGCGCCTTCGTGTGCCAGCAGCGCTTCGACGCGGCCGGCGCGCTCCGGCTGATCGAGGCCGAGCGACTCACCGCCCTCTACCTGGTGCCGACGCTCTATTACGACCTGCTGGAGAGCCCGGGGTTTGCCGGCACCGATGTCTCTTCGGTGCGCAAACTGGGCTTCGCCGGGGCGCCCATGGCCGAAGGGCTGCTGCGCCGGGTCTCCGATGCCTTCCGGCCCGAGCTCTTCGTCAACCACTACGGCTCGTCGGAGATCTACACCTTCACCATCGAGCAGGACGCGGCGGGCAAGCCGGGCTCGGCGGGCAAGGCCGGCATCAACCAGCGCATCCGCGTGGTGGAGATCGGCGCGGGCGATCCCGACCGAATCGTCGCCGCAAGCGTCGAGGGCGAGGTGATCGCGAGCCTGGAGAGCGAGGAGGCCTTCGCGGGCTACTGGCAGCGGCCGGACGCGGACGCCAGGGCACTGAGGCTAGGCTGGTATTTCACCGGCGATGTCGGCTATTGCGACGGCGACGGCGATCTCTTCGTGACGGGGCGGGTCGACGACATGATCATCACCGGCGGCGAGAACGTGCTGCCCGCCGAGATCGAGAGCGTGCTCTCGGTTCACCCGGCGGTGTCGGAGGCGGCGGTCGCGGGGCTCGCGGACGAGCGCTGGGGGCAGAGGGTGGCGGCCTTCGTTGTACGGAGCGGCCCGGTGGACGCCGAGACGCTGGACGCGCATTGCCGCGCGTCGGCGCTGGCCGACTTCAAGCGGCCGCGCGCCTATGTCTTCGTCCGCGCCATCCCGAAGTCCCCGGTGGGCAAGGTGCTGCGCCGCAAGCTGATCGCGGGCGAGTACGAGAAGGACGAAGCGTGCTGGGGCGGGAGAAGCGCGTGACCACAACAGAGTCCTTCACCCATCTCGACGGTTTCCGGGTAGAGCTCGATCACGCGGCGGCCCGCGCCGACATCGTGCTCGACCGGCCGCCGCTCAACGTCGTGAGCATGCCGCAGCGGGACCAGCTTGCCGCCGTCTTCGCAGCGCTCGACGCCGACGAGGCCGTGCGCGTGATCGTGCTCCGGGCGGAGGGCAAGCATTTTTCGAGCGGCGGCGACATCCCCGGCTTCATGACGCGCGCGCCGGAGCAGCTCGCGGTGCTGGCGCGCAACGTGGCAGCGCCCGAGCGCTGCCGCCAGCCGGTGATCGCGGCGATCCACGGCTACTGCTTCG
>JAPPKP010000178.1:0-8829 GCA_028819955.1 Rhodospirillaceae bacterium
AAACCATCGAATAACCGGAGCGTCGCGCCATCAGGGAGCGCAAGCACGCTCACCGTGCTGCCCAGAGGCACAGGCTGGTGAAACATGCGAGGATTAGTCCAAGTGTCTCTTGTCAACTGACAGGCGTCAACCTACTGTGCAGCGATGATTGCGTCGTTCAGGCATCGGGGCCTGAAGGCACTGTACGAAGGTAGGACAACCCGGTGGGTCGCTCCAAACCACGTCCAAAGGTTGAGAGACATTTTGGCGGCGCTTGACAGCAGTCATGGACCGGAAGCCATGAACCTGCCCGGGTTCCGTTTGCATGAGTTGAAGGGACGGCTAAAGGGCCATTATGCAGTTTCGGTATCCGGCAACTGGCGTGTGACCTTTCGATTCGAAGACGGATCGGCAGTCGATGTCGACTACGTCGACTATCACTGAGGAGACAGGACATGGCGATGCACAATCCGCCGCATCCGGGTGGGATCGTGAAGCGGCAGTGTCTGGAACCCCTGGGGCTTACCGTGACGCGGGCTGCTCAAGGACTTGGGGTCACGCGCCAGGCACTGTCAGAACTCATTAACGAACGCACGGGTGTTTCGGTCGATATGGCAATTAGGCTGTCGAAGGCTTTCGGTTCGACGCCCGAGACCTGGCTTGGAATGCAGATGGCCTACGATCTTTGGCAGGCCCGTGATCGCGCTCAGCGGATCAAAGTGGAGCGCTTTGCCGCGGCCTGACAGCCGGGCATTCCTTTTCTTGCCCTGTCCTTTGCAAAGGGACACCACCATTGACAGGCGCCAACGATCGATAGACGGTCGGGTACAGTGGTCTGGGCGCGTTGCGCCCACGCGTGCCGCCGCCACGACCCAGGAGTCGACCGGTTGCGCCGCTATCTGCTCCTCTACCGGTTCCTGATCGTCAATATCGTGGGCGCGGCGTTGCTCGGGCTCGCCGGCGCGCAGGGTTGGATCGAGCGGATCGCCGAGGCGGACCCCACCGGCCTCGTCTTCGTCATCTTCGGCGTCTTCGCGGTGGGCTTGGCGCTCTGCGGCTACCGCCTGTTCAAGACCAGCATGGCCCTCAACCAGCTGGAAGAGGGCGGGGCGGTGGGCCTTCCCGACGAGTGGACCCGTGCGGCGGTCCGTCCGGAGTTCATGGCCGAGGCGCTCAAGGCGCGGCTCTTCAGCCGTATCGCCGTGATAAGGCAGATCGCGGCCGCATTGGTCGTGCTCGGGCTGATCGGCACGGTGGCAGGCTTCATAATTGCGCTCTCCGGCGTTTCGGCGGAGGACGCCGGCACGCTCGCCGCCGTGCAGCCGATGATCTCGACCCTCATCAGCGGCATGTCGGTCGCGCTCTACACGACTCTCGAAGGCGCCGTTTTGGGCCTCTGGCTCACCGTCAACTACCGTATGCTGGCGACCGGCACCTCCACCCTCTACAGCGAGCTCCTCGCGGCCAATGGACGAGTTTGACGACGACAGCGGCACAATCTTCCGCGACGTTACGCTGCTGGCGCTCGCGGCCTTCGTCGCGATGGTGCTCATGCTGCTGCCGTTCCTCAATCCGGGCGCCGAGGCTGAGAGCGAGGCAGATGGGATCAGCGATCCCGGCAACGTGATCGTCGAGCTGTTATGGGCGGCGGACCGCGACGCCGACATCGATCTCTGGGTCAAGGCGCCGGAGCGGCTGCCGGTGGGCTTCCCCAACAAGGGCAACGACGTGGTCAACCTATTGCGCGACGATCTCGGCTTGTTTCAAGACCTTACCGACATCAATTACGAGATTGTCTACAGTCGCGGCATCGTGCCCGGCGAGTGGATCGTCAACGTCCAGGCCTACCGTCTGGAGGACCCCATTCGGCCGACGCCGGTGCGGGTCCAGGTGGTGATCAGCGTCAAGCGCGAGGGGGAAGACAGGCCGACGCCGATCCTCGAAAAGGAGGTCGAGCTGCGCTATCCGCGCCACGAGACGACCGTGTACCGCTTTGCACTGACCGGCACGGGCGCACTCGTACACGGCAGCGTCAACGACGTCAGACTCTCGCTGATATATGAGTATGCGCAATCCCAACTCCGCTCTCGCGAGGTGCGGCCGGGTGGATAGTTTCGCCTACCTCTATGTCGCCCTTGCGCTGGTGGGCGCTGCGCTCGCGAGCATCGCGGTATGGTCCCGGCGGCGGGCGCTCTGGAAGGCGGTTGCCGTGGGCCTGCTCACGGCCCTCGTCGTGATCGGCTATTTCAGCTATTCAATGCTGTTATCGCGGCCGAAGCCGCTCTCCCCTGAGATGGAGGGCGTAGAGGGCGCGCGGGTGCTCTCGGCTGCACTGCGCGAGGACGAAGCAATCTATCTCTGGCTTTCCCTCGAAGGAACGCCGCGCTTTTATGCGCTGCCCTGGGACCAGGCAGCTGCCCAGCGGCTTCAATCGGTCATGCGCGAGACCCGGCGCTCGGGCCACGACGTGGTGATCCGCTCGGCCGAGGGGGGTAGCGACGAGGCCGACTCAGAGGAATTCACGCCGGAGGTTCACACGTTCTACGCGGTGCCGCCGCCGATCATGTTGCCGACCAAGCGGCTCCACGCGATCCGCGGGCCCGCAGGCGAGATGTGACCGTGAGCGACGCTTGCACCAGGGGAGCCGGCGCGGTGCCGGTCGCCGCTGCGCGCGCGGCAGCACCCTATGCCTCGTTCCCCGAGCGGAGCCGCGGGCGCCTCTATCCTGAGCCTGAGAGCGCCACGCGGACGGCCTTTCAGCGCGACCGCGACCGGATTATCCACTGCGCGGCGTTTCGGCGCCTCCAGCACAAGACCCAGGTCTTCGTCTATCACGAGGGCGATCATTACCGGACGCGCCTCACTCACAGCCTGGAGGTGGCTCAGATCGCGCGCTCGATCAGCCGGGTTCTCGGGGTGAACGAAGATCTCGCCGAGGCGCTCGCGCTTGCTCACGATCTCGGGCACCCGCCTTTTGGCCATGCCGGCGAAGCCGCACTGGACCAGGCGATGGCGGCTTACGGCGGGTTCGATCACAACGCGCAGACCATGCGCATCCTGACGGCCCTGGAGCAGCGCTATAACGACTTCGACGGCCTGAACCTGACCTGGGAGACTCTGGAAGGGGTGGCGAAGCACAACGGCCCGCGTCTAGCAGATGCGATTCCCGGCGCCATCGAGGCCTACGCGGCCCGGCACGGCCTGGAGCTCGACACTCATGCTGGACTGGAGGCTCAGATCGCCGCGCTGGCAGATGACATCGCCTACAACAATCACGACGTTGACGATGGGCTACGCGCGGGCCTCTTCGCCGTCGACGACCTGCGGGATGTCCCTCTGGTCGGGGCGATTTTGAAAGACGTGGCCACCGACCGTCCAGGCTGCGAGGAAAGCCGCCGCATTCACGAGACGGTCCGCCGCATGATCGGCGCCATGGTCGAGGACGTGATCGATTCCAGCCGGCAGCGGCTGGAGCAGGTCGGACCGGCGAATGTGGAGGCCGTGCGCAAGCACGATGCTCCGCTGATCGCCTTTTCGGTGACCATGCAGGCTCACGGCGAGGGGTTGAAGGCGTTCCTGCACGAGCGCATGTATCGTCACCACAAGGTCAACCGGATGGCCAGCAAGGCACGCCGGACCGTGCGCGAGCTCTTCGAGGTCTTCATCGATGAGCCCCAATGCCTGCCGGAGGAGTGGCGGGCCCGGTGCGACGACCCACGAACGCTGACCACGGCGCGCGTGGTCGCCGACTACGTCGCCGGGATGACGGATCGCTTCGCCATCCAGGAACATCGCAACCTCTTCGATACGGTGCTGTGGAGATGAATGTTTTCGGTTATTTGACGGGTGTCATTCACGGAGAAGTTGAGAATCTCTCCAGTGCTGGAAATCTGCCCGCCGGGCTCGATCTCTCGGCAGTCTCGGTCGAGCCCCCCCGCGAGCCGGCGCACGGAGACGCGGCCTGCAATGCGGCGCTGGTGCTCGCCAAGCAGGCGCGCCGCAAGCCGCGCGAGATCGCTGAGCATTTGGCGGAGCGGTTGCAAGCGCACCCGGAGATTCGCACGGTCGAGGTGGCTGGTCCCGGCTTCGTCAACTTGAGGCTCACCAACGAATTCTGGTGGGAGCGATTGACCGAGCTGCTCGTTACTGGGCCGGGATTCGGCGCCGATGACCTGGGTCAAGGGCAGCGCATCAACGTGGAATATGTTTCCACCAACCCTACCGGTCCGCTCCATGTCGGTCATGCACGAGGGGCGGTAGTGGGCGACGCGCTGGCCAATCTGCTTTCGCACATGGGCTTTTCCGTGACGCGGGAATACTACGTGAACGACGCTGGCGCGCAGGTCGATACGCTCGCCCGCTCCGTCCATGCCCGCTACCGCCAGGCGTGTGGCGAGACCATCGGCACCATTCCCGAAGGACTTTATCCGGGGGACTATCTGGTGCCCGTGGGCGAGGCACTCGCCGCCCGCGACTGCCGGCGCTGGCTGGAGGAGCCCGAATCGGTATGGCTGCCAGAGGTCCGCAGCTTCGCCATCGACGCCATGATGGACCTCGTACGAGACGATTTGGATGCGCTCGGCGTGCGGCACGACGTGTTTCGTTCGGAGCGCGCGCTGGTCGACGAAGGCCGGCTCGATGACGCCTATGCCGCCCTGAAAGCGAGCGAATTGATTTATCGCGGGGTGCTGGAGCCGCCCAAGGGCAAGCGCGACGAGGACTGGGAGCCGCGCGAGCAGGACCTCTTCCGCGCTACCGCCTTCGGCGACGATACCGACCGGCCGCTCCGAAAGTCGGACGGCACCTGGACCTACTTCGCCACCGACATCGCCTATCACCGCGACAAGATCGAGCGCGGCTTCAGCGACCTGATCGACGTGTGGGGCGCCGACCATGGCGGCTACGTGAAGCGGATGAAGGCTGCCGTCTCGGCGCTCTCCGACGATTCGACGACCCTCGACGTGAAGATTTGCCAGATGGTGAAGCTGCTGGATGGCGGGGAACCGATGGCGATGTCGAAGCGCGCGGGGCGCTTCGTGACGCTGCGCGATGTCGTCGACGAGGTCGGGCGCGATGTCGTTCGCTTCATCATGCTCACCCGCCGCAACGACGCTCCGCTCGAGTTCGACATGCGCAGGGTTCTGGAGCAGTCGCGCGACAACCCGGTCTTCTACGTTCAGTACGCCCACGCCAGGGCGTGTTCTGCGCTCCGCCGCGGAGCAGGAATCGTGCCCGAGGCCGAGCTCACGCCCGCCGCTCTTGCCCGCGCCGATCTCTCCTGCTTGGGCGATCCGGCGGAATTGGATCTGATTCGCTGGCTGTGCCGGTGGCCGCGGGTGCTGGCCGGCGCCGCGCTGGCACACGAACCGCACCGTATCGCCTTCTATCTGCAGGAACTTGCCGCCGAATTTCATCTGCTCTGGACCAGGGGCAAGGACGACTCGCGGCTCCGTATTGTCGATGGCGCGCGGCCCGAAGAGACACGCGCCCGTCTCGCGTTGATCAGCGCGGTCAAGATCGTTATTGCGGAGGGGCTGGCACTGTTCGGAGTCGAGCCGGTGCAGGAGATGCGATGAGCGACGAAGACGGCCCAGAGTCTCCGTCGGCACCCGAGCCGCCGAGTCCGCAAGAGCCACAGGAGCAGCAAGAGCCGCAGGAACCGGCGGAGCCCGCCAGCGAGGAGCGGGCCGAGAGCAGGCGCCCTCGACTGCTCCCGGTGTGGCTTCTCCTCGGTGCAGCGGTGATCGCGGGCGGGGCGTGGGCAGTGACGGATCGTATGGGGGGCGAGTCGTCGCCCTCCGACGATACCTCCGTGCCACTCATCACTGCATCGGCTGAGCCTTGGAAGGTCCGACCCGACGATCCGGGCGGCATGGAGATCCCGAACCAGGGCACGCTGATCTACGAGACCCTGACGACGGCTGATCCCGAGGAGGCTCCGGAGCGGATTCTGCCGCCGCCGGAGGAGCCCCTGAGTCCGCCGCTGCCCGAGGCCGACCGCGCCGAAGAGCTTGCGGTTGCGGCATCCGGTGCGGCGAACGAGGTCACGACACTGCGACCGGATTCGGGCGTCGTCGAAGAACCGGCGCCCCCGCTGATCGAGGAGGCAACGCCGGTTGAGCCTGAGCCATCCGAAATGGCCGTCATCCAGGAAGAACTCTTGACGGAACCCGAGAGGCCCGCCGAACCCGAGGCGCCGACGGATTTCATTGCGGTCGAGGAAGAGGCCCCGCTTGAACTGGAGCTTTCGGAAATCGACGGTATCCTGCTGCCGCCGCCACCCAAGCCCGGAACGCCGGCGGCTGCTCGAATAGAGGAGTCCCCGCTGCCGGGTCTCGATGAGCCGGCCATGACCGAAGCCCTTCGGCCGGAATTCGGGCCGGAGGTTGCGGGCGACGAGTTGCCGGAGCTTGAGCCCGAAACGCTGGCCCTGATCGAGGACTTGCTGGAGCGAGAGCCTGAGGCACCGTCCGAGCCCGTGCTTTCGGAGGACGCAGACCCGGTGCCGCTGCCGCCCTACAAGCCGACGCGTATCGCCAGGGCAGCGCCGGCCGAACGCGAGACGACCGCAGCCCCGCGAGCGACTGCGCCGGAGCCTGAGCGATCCGACTCCCGCATCTGGCGCTACGTCCAGCTCGGTGCCGCCAATTCCCGGGTGCCGCTGGAGGGCCACTGGGAGATGCTGCGCCGCCGTCACCAGGACGTGCTGATCGGCCTCAGCCCGCTGATCATGCCGGTCGACAGCGGTACCAGCGGCATCACGTACCGGCTTCGCGCCGGTCCTCTCAGCGACCAGGCGGCGGCGCAGCGGGTCTGTGCGCAGTTGAAGGCGCGCGGGCTCGAGTGCTTCGTGCCCCGGGATTGAGGCGGGCGTGACGCCACACGCCGCGCCGAGGGCGGTGGTGCTTGGCTGCGCGGGCACGGCGCTCGACGCAAGCGAACACCGCTTCATGGCGGACGCCGATCCGGCTGGCTTCATCCTGTTCAAGCGCAACTGCGAGAGCCCGGAACAGGTGCGGTCCCTGGTCGCTTCGCTGCGCGATGCTGTCAGGCGGCCCGACGCGCCGGTGTTGATCGATCAGGAGGGCGGCCGGGTGGCCCGGCTCGGCCCGCCGCACTGGCGCGTGCCGCCCGCGCCTGCGCTTCTCGGTGCGTTGGCCAAGATCGATAGGGCCGCAGGCGAGCGCGCGGCCTGGCTGAGCGCCCGACTGGTGGCGGCGGACCTGTATCCGCTCGGGATCACGGTCAACTGCGTTCCTATGCTGGACCTTCGCTTCGTCGAAGCCAGCGCGGTCATCGGCGATCGTTCGTTCGGCGCCGATCCGCACGCGGTGATCCGGCTGGGACGCGCGGTCGCGGACGGCTTGCCCGCAGGCGGCATCGTGCCTGCCATCAAGCACATGCCTGGACACGGCCGGGCGACTGCCGACAGCCACGCGGTGTTGCCGCGGGTCGAGACGTCGCTCGAGTCGCTCCGCGCCCGCGACTTTATGCCGTTCCGGGCGCTGCGCGACGTGCCGGCTGGTCTGACCTCCCATGTCTGTTACACGGCGCTGGATGCGGAGCGACCGGGCACGCTCTCCAGGACCGTGATCGAGGAAGCCGTGCGGAGCGCGATTGGTTTCGACGGCCTGCTCTTCAGCGACGACCTGTCCATGGGGGCGTTGACCGGCCCGGTCGGCGCACGGGCCACCGCCGCGCTCGCAGCCGGCTGCGACGTGGCTCTGCACTGCAACGGCAAGCGTGACGAAATGGAGGAAGTTGCGGCGGCGGTGCCGCGCCTCGCCGGCCGCGCACTGGCGCGATTCGAGCGCATGCAGTCTTCGCGGCAGCAACCCGAATCCTTCGATGAGGCCGACGGCCGCCGCGAGCTGGAGGCCTTGTTGGCCCGGGGGTCGCCCCAATGATCGAGGCTTGGATTCTGGCCGCGTCGGTCTGGGTCATACCTGTGCTGTTCGCCATCACGCTGCACGAGGCCGCCCACGGGTGGGCCGCGCTCAAGCTCGGCGACGACACGGCGAAGCGGCTCGGCCGGGTGACGCTCAATCCGATCAAGCACGTCCATCCCGTGGGCACCATTCTGTTGCCGGGAGCGCTGATCGCCCTAGGCGCGCCATTCGTCTTCGGCTTCGCGAAGCCCGTGCCGGTCAATCCCGCGAGGCTTCGCAACCCCAGGGGCGGCATGGTCCTGGTGGCGCTTGCGGGACCGGGGATGAACATTCTACTGGCCTGCGTCTCGGCAATTCTGCTCCATGCTGCGACGGCGTTTCCGGCCTCGCTGGCCGAGTGGTGGCAAGCGACCTTCACCCTCGGCATCGTGATCAATCTGGTGCTGGCCATCTTCAACATGTTGCCGGTGCCGCCGCTCGACGGCGGCCGCGTGGTGCACGGGCTGCTGCCCCCGCGCCATGCCGAGCGTTTCGCGCGACTCGAGCGCTTCGGTATAGTTGCCGTGCTGGTCGCGTTCTTTGTCGTGCCGCTGATAGCGGCGGAGTTCGGCAGCGCGTTGAATCCGCTGGCCGCGATCGTGCTGCCGCCGACGGCGGCGGGCTTCGAGTTGATCGTCGGACTGTTCGGCGTGGAGGCACTGGTGTCATGGTCGATTTGACACCGTTCGAAGATGACACGCGCACGGGGGCCACGCCCGCGCGGGATCCCGGTGCGGCCGGCGACGAGCCCACGCTGATCGTCAATCTCGACGGCTTCGAGGGGCCGCTCGACCTCCTGCTCACGCTCGCCCGCAACCAGAAGGTCGACCTCGCGCGCATCTCCATCCTGGCGCTTGCCGAGCAGTACCTGGACTACGTCGCCCAAGCGCGACAGCTTCGCCTCGAGCTGGCGGCCAACTAT
>JAPPKP010000178.1:8839-11777 GCA_028819955.1 Rhodospirillaceae bacterium
ACCTCAAGTCGCGCCTGCTCCTGCCCGACGAGGAAACCGACGACGAGGAGCCGAGCGGGCCCGAGATGGCGGCCGCGCTCGCCTTCAGGCTGCGTCGCCTGGCCGCGATGCGCGACGCCGCTGCAGTGTTGATGGACCGCCCGCAGCTTGGGCGGGACGTCTTCGCCGCCGCTGCGGCCGAGGGCCTGCCGGTGCATCAGGAGGCGCTGCACGAGAGCACGCTCGTCGAGCTGCTGAGGGCCTATGCCGCCCACCGCATCCGGCGCAAGCCCCGCGGTCTGCTGATCGAGCTTAGCGCCTATCACTCGATGGAAGACGCCTACAAGCGCCTGTCGAAGCTGCTGGGCAGCACGCCGGACTGGGAGACCTTGGCGCGCTTCCTGCCCCGAGGCCCCGGTCCCGAGAGCGAGGCGTCCGCCCGCTCAGGCCTCGCGAGCACCTTCGCAGCGTCCCTGGAGCTCGCGCGCGAGGGCCGGTTGCAGATTCGCCAAATGGAGCCATTCGGCCCGATCTACCTCCGCCGGAGGAGGGAAGAGACATGATCGATCCACCCGAGTCGTCGTTGGCCTCAGAGCCCACCGAGGATGAGGAGCGCGCAGCCCAGGCGCGCCGCATCATGGAGGCCATGATCTTCGCGGCGGGCCGGCCGGTCGACGCCGCGACGCTCGCGGCCCAGGTACCGGAGGGCACGGATATCGAGGGAGAACTTGCTGCGCTTGCCGCATTCTACGAGCATCGCGGCATCCAGCTCGCGAAGGTTGCGGGCGGCTGGAGCTTCCGCACCGCCCAGGACCTGGCCGATCATCTGGCGGTGCACCGGGTTGTCCGTCGCCGCCTCTCTCGCGCGGCCCTGGAGACGCTCGCGATCATCGCCTACCACCAGCCGGTGACGCGGGCGGAGGTGGAGGAGATTCGCGGCGTCCACCTGGGGCGGGGAACGCTCGACATACTGCTGGAAGCCGGCTGGATCGCGCCGAAGGGGCGCCGGCGCACCCCCGGACGCCCCGTCACCTGGGTCACCACACCCGCATTCATGGAGCATTTTGGGCTGGAGAGCCTCGACGACCTCCCCGGCGTCGACGAGCTGGAGGCCGCCGGCTTGCTGGAGAACGTCGATCCGGCAGCGGAGGGAGCAGGCACCCAATTGCCGCTCGAAGGGGAGGGCGACGACGGGCCCGATGCCGCCGAAGAGCCCGACGAAGACGACTCCCCCGAGCCGGTCTCCACGACGGTCGTGCCCCTCTCCGGCCGGGGTGGGCCCAAAAAACTTGGGTTGTCTAGCGATGCTCAGGTCGAATAACAATTGGGACGAGTTCAAACCGGTGATACCCAGGTGTGGGACCGTACGGGTCGATAAAACTAGTCACTGATTCGCATGCGTAACTCCCAGGTATGTCGATGATATATTGCATCAACTGGCATTCTTCGTGGACTCTGGTTTAGCCAATAGAGGGAGTTCAATGTCTGGTAGTAGTCGAATTGGCAGTAGCCGATTTGGGCACACTTGAGGCATTAATAATATGGGCCAACATTGGGATACGACGCTGGTCATCACTTCGTGCCGACGCTTCGACCTCTTAGAAAAAACACTCGCTTCGATGCAACCTTGGATTGGCAATTTCTCGCATCGAATTATTGTGGAAGACAGTGATCAGCGCCCTCATTTTTTCAACGAGCTTGAATCCGACGGATTCACTATTTTGATCAATGGCTCAAGCTTGGGCCAGCACCAGTCAATCGATAATGCGTATCGCAAAGTTAACACAGAATTTATCTTTCATTGTGAAGATGATCGGGAGTTCTTGGAGAAACCCAGTTTTTGTGGTGCGAAACACATCTTGAAACACGGCATTGATGAGCATACGAAACTCTCTGTGATCAGCTTTAGAGATTCCACTCGTAATGAGCCAAATGATCAAGACGCGTATAGAGAATTTGAATTGATGGGGAGGTGGTACCGATATTCATTGAGACAGAAGTCAAAATATAACTCGTTTACGTTCAACCCATCGGTCCTTCGGCGTGATCTGTACAAAATGTTGGGTTCGTATTCCGATTTCTTGACGGAGGGAAGCATTGCTCGCTACTTGCAGCAACGCGGATACGTCATCGTAACACAAGTTCCCGGAGTGGTTCGGCATATCGGCGATGAAAGGGGCATTGCACGAGGACGATTCAGCTGGGGATCCAGACTGTCACAATGGTTCAGGAAAGGCGTGTAGAACACTTCATGCGGCTATATGCCCAACTTGTAGCAGTTACTCAGCCGCCTCGGCCGGAACCTCCGCCGGGGTGACGCGGGCCGCGCAGTACTTGAACTCGGGAATCTTGCCGAACGGGTCGAGGGCGGGGTTGGTCAGCATGTTGCTGGCGGCCTCGGCAAAGCAGAAGGGGACGAAGACCACGCCGGCGGGCACCCCGGCATCGGCGCGGGCGCGAAGGCCGATGGCACCCCGCCGGGTCTCGATCGTGATCGGCGCGCCCGGCTCGATGTGCATGCGCTCAAGCTCGGCCGGCGCGAGATGGGCGACCGCTTCGGGCTCCAGGTGGTCGAGCACCGTGGCGCGCCGGGTCATCGCGCCCGTGTGCCAGTGCTCGAGCATGCGGCCGGTGGTCAGCACCATGGGGAACTCGTCGTCGGGCGTCTCGTCCGGCGGCACGATGCCGGCGGGTACGAGCTTGCCGCGCTTGCTGGGCGTCGGATAGCCGTCCTCGAAGATCACGTCCCGGCCGGGCTCGTCCTCGCCCTCGCAGGGATAGGTCACGCCGCCTTCCTGGCGCAGCCTCTCCCAGCTGATGTTGTCGAGGGAGGGCATGCAGCCCTTCATCTCGGCGAAGACATCGGCCGAGCCGCCATAGTTCCAGTCGAGCCCGATGCGGCGGGCGATCTCCTGGATGATCCACCAGTCCTGCTTCACGCCGTCGGGCGCGGTGAGCG
>JAPPKP010000225.1 GCA_028819955.1 Rhodospirillaceae bacterium
GAAGGAGGCGATCAAGACGTTCGGCAAGCGGCTCGTCGAGGCGGGGGGCGACACGGTCGGGTTGTTCTATTTCGCCGGCCACGGGGTTGAGGACAGAGGACAGAACTACCTGATTCCGCTCGGGGCGGAGATCGAGAGCGAGTTGGACTTCCACACCGATGCGGTGCTGATGGATTGGGTCCTGGCCCGCATGGAGAAGGCGGGAAATCGTCTGAATGTGGTGATTCTCGACGCCTGCCGGAACAACCCGCTTGAAGGCAGGAGCTTGGGGGGGAGCCAGGGACTCGCGGCGATGGACGCTCCATCGGGGTCATGGATCGCGTACTCGGCGTCGCCCAATGAGGTAGCTGTCGACGGCGAAGGCGAGAACTCGCCGTACACCGCGGCACTGGCCGAGGCGCTGGTCGTGCCTGGGCTGAAGATCGAGGACGTGTTCAAGCGAGTGCGCGTGGCGGTCGAAGAGGCGACCAACGGTCAACAGACACCGTGGGAGCACAGTTCTTTGCACGGGGACTTTTACTTCGTGCCGAAGGTGGAGGAGCCCGCGCCTCCGGAGCCGGCGCCCACTCCTGCGATCGATACAGAACCTGAGACGCCAACCACACTCGAACTCGCGGCGAGAGCCTATGAGGCGGCGGAGCGAGTACACACGGTCTCCGGTTACCGGCTTTTTGTCGAGCAGTATCCCGACACGCTCTACGCCAAGCTGGCCGAGGAGCATATTCGAAAGCTGGAAAAGGCCGTGGCGCCTCCGCCTCCGTCGCCGGAAGAGATGGAGGCGTCATTGGGTCTGGAGCCCGAAGAACGCGAACAGATCCAGATCGGTCTGTGGGCGCTGGGATTCAATCCGGGCACGCCCGACGGCAAGTTCGGCTCGCGCTCGAGAGAGGCCATTCGCAACTGGCAAGCTTCGCGTGGCCTGGAGACAACGGGCCGTCTGGATGCGGAGGCCAGGAATGCACTGCTGGCCGCGGTTCCGGACCTTTCCGGCTCCATTTGGCTGACGGCCCAGAACAAGTCTTGCAAAGTCTGGAATCCCAAACCGGAAGCCGGCGAAACGCTTACCTGGTCGGGCGGTTGCGTGGACGGCAAGGCGTCCGGCTTCGGTCGCCAAGTTTGGCAGGGCAGCTACGGCAGAGATGTATACGAAGGCGACTATCGTGACGGCAAATTGCACGGCCGCGGTGTCTATTCTTGGGCCGACGGCAGCCGCTACGAGGGCGAGTATCGCAACGGCAAGCGCCATGGTCAAGGGCTCATGACCTATAAGAATGGCAGGCGCTACGAAGGCGAATGGCGCGAAAACAAGAGGCATGGTCAGGGTAATCTTACCTTTCCCTCAATCAAAATAATTGATGCAGTGGAATTTACTGAAGGACGAGATCGCTACGAAGGAGAATTCCGCGATGGATACTTTCAGAGCGGTACAGTTGTCTATAGAGATGGGAAGGTATTCAAAGGCGGCTATGAAGACAGAGAAAGCACGTACCGAGGAACAATAACGTATCCTGACGACTATAGACAATGTTGCAAAAGTTTTCTACGTCAACTCGGCGGTATTAGCCCCGTGCGTTACGAGGGAGGGGTAGATATCTCAGCGGGCGTTCCTTCTGGCCAAGGAATTGTGTTTCTCGCAAATGGGCTGAGCATCGAGGCAACCTTTGTTACGCTTTCTTTGTTTGGGCAGGCGATAATGACCTGGAGCGACGGCACTCGCTATGAAGGGGAACACTCCAACGGTGTACCTCACGGCTCGGGTGTTCGTACAGACCCGGACGGCGACGTATTCGAGGGCGCATGGTCCAACGGGTGTTTCGGAACGCGAAACGGACGTTGGGCCACTCTAGGAACGAGCCCCGAAGCCTGCGGCTTCAAATAGCACGGATGGTGATATGAGTCAGGCGCTGCTATGCCCTGTATCAGTATAGCAAAGAGAAGAATTGATTGGCGTCGGTTCAACCAAGCGACCCCGCTCGATGGAGAAAATACTCGTAACGAACGTGGTCAGGAGGTGCGGTCTCGATGCTGTCGGCTCCGCCATCCGTGCGAAGATGCGCGCCTCGACACGCCACCGAGCCGAGGGTTTCGACGTGAGCAATACCTGCAACCACCACGTCTCATGTCACGGCTACGCGCGGCTGCGTCCAAGTCGTACCGCGAGCGCTACCAATCCGCTTTCGCTACGTATGCCGCAGGACTTGGAGCCATTGCGGCAGGATACAGCTCGGCAACCAGCCGTCCGTGCCGAACAGGCCACCCCGGTTGTCGCACAGAATCGACGTAGCAACTTCTCCGACCCAATGACCGGGAATCTCTCTTCCACACAATTTACGGGGTTGGCGCCATGAATAAAACAATCATTGCCGCTCTCGCGGTCGTAGTACCTGCCTTGGTGGCCATTGTCGTTTCAGCAATATACATTGGTAAACTCGAAGCACGTGTAGAGTTTCTCGAGAAACAATATAAGGAAATTGAAACAACTAAGCTCGCCGCAATTAACGAAATAAACTCCGCCCTTACTACAACGCTAAATGAACTTCGTTTCGAAATGAAAGACTTCAGCCCCCACGAATCATCGTACTCCATGTGGATGAAGAAACACAGTACGACGAAGGTTACGGCCCAAAGGATTCCGCCAAGCACTTGGAATGAGCTGTGCGCAGATAAAGACGGATGCCTTGTGCAGTTGCGAATGTCGAAATGGAATGAAACAGCCGAAAATACGGCTGCCACCTCATGGTATCCAATAATATACGATTCAAGTAATGGAAAATGGACAAGCCCGGAAAAGATTAATCGCCTGACAAAGGACCATCCTCGATCCTATGGGCACGACGGAAAACATCACGATCAAGAGGGAACGAGAAACAAGAACCACTTAATTCTAGCCTTTTGGCAGTCTGGGAAAAAGAAACCTCGGGCACCAGCTTGCGCATTGACCGATATCGAATACGAAAGTAATCCACCACTTGACGCCCAATTGGGGATTCACTTGGTGAGCACAAAGGATAGCTACAACCGACACGAACGTCAGTGCGGAATTGTTATTCGTGATTGAATCGGCAAAGTGGGAACATCGGTTCAGGAAGGATTGTTAACGGCGGGGGAATAATGTTCCACAGGAAGCGCCCGGTTGGTCCGGTCGCGGCGGCGCAAAATTGCGCCACTGATGCCCCCTTGTCTGTTTGGGCGGGGGCGGGGGGGTGTATGGGGTGGAGCTTTACGCAGCGGTACGACTGGCAGTTGTCGAGGAGGGACTGAGCCATCACGAGGCCGGTCGCCGGTTCGGGATCGACCGTCGGACGGTGAACAAGATGCTGAGCTATTCGGCGCCCCCGGGGTATCGGCAGACCAAGCCGGTGCGGCGGCCGAAGCTGGACGGCCTCACCGGCATCATCGACGCGATCCCGCCGGTCTTTGCGGTTCGGCCTGCGGGTGCCGATATCAAAGTCGATATGGGCCACCGGCAACCGATGTCGATCAGGAGTCGGCGTGCCACACCGAGACATGTCCCGCATCCGCATCGCGTACACGCCACTTTCACGGTCGTAAACGTCGAAACCTTCGCCCGCGCGGCGGGCTTCGGCCTCAAGTACGTCAACCGGGTCGGTGTCGGCGCGTAGCTTCGCCACGCCGGCGCGCGCCCTGGCGACGCGGCGACCGGCTTCCCGCGCGCCCTCGGGGTCAAGCACGTCGTAACGGCGGTCCGCCGCGGCCATGCAAAGTAGCTCACGGCCGCACGCGTCCATGACGGGTATCTCGGGCAGGTCGCCGAACGGCGGAATGCGAAGGTGGAGACGGCGATCCGCGCCGAGCTCCTGGAGCGCGGGGTGCGTGTACCAGCGGCTCTCGTATCGGAAGCTGCCCTGACGCAGCGTGCGAAACTCGTCCTTGCCGAAGGCGGCGAGCAGCGCGCCACGCGCGATGTCCATGCGTTGCCAGCCCGCGTCCACGGCCGCATCGAACGCTTCGTTCGGCGTGCGGCCGTCCAGCTCGCCGGGTTGCGGGGTCGCATGGCAGGCGTTCATGCACGTCCGCAGGTCGGCGAGAAACGCCTGCCTGCCGTGCGGATACGGTATCGGCTCCCGCCCCACGTTGGCGGTCTTCTTGGCCATCCGGTCGCCGCCGATCCAGCCGGGGAGGTTGGAGAAAAAGCCCCGTTCAAGGACCCTGAACATGGGCTCGATCGCCTTTGCTGCGGCGTTGTAAGGCAACGCCCTGACGATCGAGTGCGGGCACTGAAGGGTGGCTGGAACAAGCCCCGGTGCGTCGTCGAGCGCGCGCATTTGGGAGACGAGCTGCAGCGCGTCGGCCGTACGGTCGAGGCAGGCGTACTCCTTGCCAGAATCACGCCGGAATACAACGGTACACACTAACACTCCCGAAATTTCCTGTTGACGCGCGGCTCGGAAACGGTGCATCTTTATCAAGTTTTCGAAAGTAGTTTCGAATATCGATAATCAGGTCGCCGTGATGGTTCGCAATGAGGCCGCCCGGCGACCCGGCATCCGGAGGCAGCGCCGTGCCGAAGGGATGGCAAGTCGGTATCGATGTCGGCGGCACGTTTACGGACGTGATCGCCCATCACCGGGCGCGCGGCGAGGTCAGGGCCGCGAAAGTGCCCTCCCGCACCGAAGACCGCATCGCCGGACTGCTGGCGGCGCTCCAGGCGGTCGATCTCGAGTGGCTCGACGTGGACGACCTGATCCACGGCACCACCATCGTCACCAACGCCATCGTCCAGGGCGACCACGCGAGGGTCGCGCTGATCGCCACACGCGGCTTCTCGGACACGCTCGCCATCGGGCGGCAGAACCGGCGCCACCTCTACCGCCTCGACCTGCCGCCCAAGCTCGAGCCGCAAGTTCCCGCCGCGCGCCGCTTCGAGGTGACCGAGCGGCTCGACCACGACGGCAGGGTCATGACCGCGCTGGAGCCTGACTCGGTGGCAGACGCCATCGGGCGCGTCGAGGCCAGCGGGGCCAAGGCGGTCGCCGTCTCGCTGCTGCATTCCTACGCGAACCCGGCGCACGAAGAGGCCCTGGGCGCGCGGCTGCGCGAACGCTTCCCGTTCGTCGCGCTCTCGCACCGGGTCAATCCCGAGGCGCGGGAGTACGAGCGGACGGCCACCACGGCGCTGAGCGCCGGCGTCATGCCGCTGGCGGCGGCCTATCTGGACGATCTGGAGGCGGCGAAGCCCGGAGATTCCCGGCTGCACCTCTTCCATTCCGCCGGCGGCATGGCCTCGCCTGCCGCGCTCCGAGACCTGCCATTGGGTCTCGCCGCCTCGGGCCCCGCCGCAGGCGTCGCCGCGGCCGGGCGCATGGCCCAGACGTTGGGGATCGAGCGCGCCATCAGCTTCGACATGGGCGGCACCACCACCGATGTCTGCCTGATCCAGGGCGGCGAGGCGCAGATCGCGAGCGACCGCTCCCTGGGCGGGCGGCCGCTGCGCCAACCCATGGTGGCGGTGGAATCCATCGGCGCCGGCGGCGGCTCCATCGCCCGGCTCGATCACGGCTCGCTCATGGTGGGGCCGGAGAGCGCCGGCGCCCGCCCGGGCCCCGCCTGCTACGCCAAGGGCGGCGACCGGCCCACCGTGACCGACGCCAACCTCGCGCTCGGCTACATGGACGCGGACCGCGTCCTCGGCGGCGACGTTCACCTGGACACCGACGCGGCCCACGACGTGATCGCACCGCTCGGCGCGGCCATGGGCATGGCGGCGGAGGCCGCGGCCCTGGGCATGGTCAGGGTCGCCAACGCGGCGATGCTGCGGGCGCTCCGCCGCGTCACCGTGGAACGCGGCGTAGACGGACGCACCTGCACGCTATTGGCTTTCGGCGGCGCGGGGCCGATGCACGCCGTCGCGTTGGCGCGGGCCTTCTCCATCGACAAGGTGGTCGTGCCGGCTCATTCCAGCATGTTCTCGGCGCTGGGCTGCGTCGGCGCGGAGATGAGCTACGCGCAGCAGCGCACGCTGCGCGTGGCCGCAGAGGCCTGGGATCGGACGCGTGTAGAGCGGGCCAGGCGGGAGCTCCGCGCGACCCTTGCCGCGCCGCTCGCCGCAGCCGGCCACGAGGACCGCGCGCTCGCGGTGGAAGAGGTGGCAATGGTCCGCTACAGCGGCCAGAGCTATGCCATCGAGATTGCCGATGCGACCCTGGACGACCCGGCGGCGCTGGGGCGCGCCTTCAGGGAGCGTCACCGGGCGCTCTACGGCTTCGCCACCGAGGACCCGTGGGAGTTGGTCTCGATCCGGATGCGGGTCTCGAAGCCCCGCAATGGCGAGGCCTTTTCCTCCGCCGCCAAGATCAACGAAGCCCCCTCGCCTACCAAGACGCTGCCGGCGACGTTCGAGTCCGGCGAGCCGATACCGACGCCGCGTTACGACCGCGCATGCCTGGGGCCCGGTAGCGCGCTCGAGGGGCCGGTCATCGTGGACGACGCGTGGTCGACGGTCGTGGTGCCCCCCGGTGCGACCCTCACCGCCGACGACGCCGGCCATCTCCACATCGCGACCGGAGCCGGCCCATGAGCGCCGCCGTGGACCCGATCACCCTCGAGGTGATCCGCCACGCGCTGAGCGCGACGGCGGAAGAGATGTCGCTCGTGGTCATGCGCTCGGCGCGCTCGCCGCTGCTGCGGGAAGCGGGCGATCTCTCCTCGGCGCTCACCGACGCCGACGGCCACCTCATCGCCCAGGGCCGTGACATCCCCATGCACATGGGGGTGATGAGCTTCACCGTGCGCGAGTTCCTGAAGCGGGTGCCCCGCGAGCGACTGGAGCCCGGCGATGTCTGGTTCCTGAACCTGCCCGAGGTCGGCGGCAATCACCTGCCCGACGTGAAAGCGATCCGGCCGATCTTCGTGGACGGCACCATCGTGGCCTTCGCGGCGAGCCTGGCGCACTGGGCGGATATCGGCGGCGCGGTGCCGGGGAGCTATGTCGCCGGCGCCACCGACGCCTGGCAGGAAGGGCTGCGCATCCCGCCCTTCCGGCTCTTCAGCGCCGCCGGCCCGGATCGCGAGAAGCTCGACATGGTCTGCGCCAACGTGCGGGGCGCCGACGAGCGCGAGGGCGACATCCTGGCCCAGGTCGCGGCGAGCCGGGCGGCCGAGGAGCGCGTGCACGACATCTGCGCCGAGCACGGCACCGACACGGTGCTGGCCGCCATCGCCGCGATCCACGACCGGGCCGAGGCGCAGATGCGGGCGGCGCTCGCAGCCGTTCCCGACGGCACCTACGAAGGCGAGGACTGGCTCGACGACGATGCCGGCGGCGGCGGGCCGGTTGCCGTCCGCGTAAGCGTCACAATCGCGGGCGACGGCGCCCGGTTCGATTTCTGCGGGACCGACGACGCGGCCCGCGGGCCGGTGAACACCACGCCCTTCATCGCTGCAGCCTCGGTCTTCTATGTGGTGAAGACGCTCTTCGGGTCCGACATCCAGCCAAGCGGCGGCTGCTACCGCCCGCTGGAGATCGTGACCCGGCCGGGCTCGCTGCTCGATCCGCCCCCGGAGAGCCCCGTGGTGGGCGGCAACCACGAGACCTCGCAGCGGATCGCCGACGCCGTGTTCAAGGCCTTCGAAGCCGTGGGACCGGAGCGGATCTCCGCAGGCGGGCCGACCACGTCTGGCCTGGTGCTCTTCGGCGGCAGGCGCGCGGACGGTGCCTGGACCACGCTCTACGAGGTCCACGGTGGCGGCGAGGGCGCGCGGCACGACCGCGACGGCGCGCCGGTGGTGCGGGTCCACATGTCCAACGTGATGAACACGCCGGCCGAGGTGGTTGAGGCCGAGTTCCCCATCCGGATCGAGTGCCAGCGCCTGCGCCGGGGCTCGGGCGGCGCGGGCAGGCAGCGGGGCGGCGAGGGCCTGCACCGCGCGTATCGGGTACTCACCGACGACATGTCGGTGACCTCGATGTTCGAACGCCGCGTGGTGCCGCCATACGGGCTGCAGGGCGGCGAGGACGGGGCGCCCTTCCGCGTGACCATCGCGCGTGCGGACGGCAGCCGGGAAGACATGCCGGGCAAGGCCAACCTCCGCCTCGACAGGGACGACGTGGTGATCGTCGAGAGCTGCGGTGGTGGCGGCTACGGGCCAGCCGAGACGACGAACCGATGAGCGACGCAACCAGGAGAACGATGCAGTGAAAGTGGACGGCAAGAAGGCGATCGTCACCGGCGCCGCGAAGGGCATGGGCACGGCCGTCACGACGACGCTGGCGCGCGAGGGCGCCGACGTCGTGCTGACAGCCCGCGACACCGCGCCGCTGGAGCAGGTCGCGGACGAGGTGCGCGCGCTGGGTCGCGCGGCCCACGTGGTGGGCTGCAACGTCACCGACGATGCGCAAGTGAAGGCCATGGTCGATCGGGCGCTCGCGGCCTTCGACGGGCGCATCGATATTCTGGTGAACATTGCCGGCGTCACCGGCCCTATCGAGACGCCGGTGCAGGACATTGACGTGGCCGACTTCGACTACGTCATCAGGGCCAACGAGATCGGCACCTTCCTGCCCATCAAGTACGTCGTGCCGACCATGATCGCGCAGCGGAGCGGCAAGATCGTCAACATCGGCGGCACCTCGGGCCTGCGCGGCTACGCCATGCGGACCGCCTACAGCGCGTCCAAGTGGGCGGTGCGCGGGATCACGCGCACGGTCGCGCTGGAGGTCGGCAAGCACAACGTCAACGTCAACGCCGTCTGTCCCGGCATCGTCGAGACGCCGCGCATGCAGAAGCTCTGCCAGGAGAAGGCCCGCGTGCGCGGCTGGACCATCGACGAGGTGTACGACGAGTACGTTCAGGAGATGTGCCTGAAGCGCGTGACCACCTGCCAGGACGTGGCCAACGCCGTGCTGTTCATGGCGAGCGAGGACAGCCGCCAGATCACCGGCCAGGCCATCACGGTCGACGGCGGCTGGGACGTGTGAGGCGATAGCGGGAGGCGCCAGGATGTACGCACCGTTTCAATTGGACATTCCGACCGATCTCAACGGCGCCCTGGCGGCGCTCGCGAACGGTGGCGGCGAGACCGTGCTCCCCATCGCCGGCGGCACGAACCTGATCGTCGATATCCGCGCGAAGCGGGAGCGGCCGGACCGGATGGTGGGCCTCGGCGAGGTCGACGAGCTGCTCGGCATGGAGTTTGGCCCTGAGCGCATCTCCATCGGCGGCCGCACCACGGTGAGCGACCTGCTGCGCTCGCCCGAAATCGCCCGCGAGGCGCCCTCGCTGATCGAGGCCGCGCGCCTCTTCGGCGGGCTGATGGTGCGCAACACGGGCACGGTCGCCGGCAACATCGCGAGCGGCTCGCCGGCGGCCGACCTGGTGCCGCCGCTGCTCGTGCTCGACGCCGAGCTGGAGCTGGCCAGCGTGTCAGGCACGCGAACGCTGGCGCTGGACGACTACTACCTCGGCTACAAGCAGGACGCGCGGCGGCCGGACGAGCTGATCACACGGATCTCCTGGCCGCGGCTGCCGGAGAACTCGGCGAACGCCTTCTACAAGCTCGCGCGGCGCAAGGGCGATGCCATCACCGTCACCGGAGTCGCGGTGGCGCTCACCGTGGCGGACGGCACGTGCACCAGGGCGCGGATCGCGCTTGCCTCCGTCGCGCCCGTCGTGCTTCGCATCAAGCAGGCCGAGGCGGTGCTGGAGGGCCGGGCGCTCACGCCTGCGCTGATCGACGAGGCGGCGGAGGCGGCGGCAGAGACGTGCACGCCCATCGACGACATCCGGGCCTCCGCCGGCTACCGCCGCCACACGGTCCGGGCACTCACCCGGCGCCTGGTGACCCAGGCGTGGGACCGGCTGGCCTGAGGGAGTGACGCACATGCCTGAGAAGAGGACCATCACGCTTCGCATCAACGGCCGCGAGGAGGAAGGCCGCTTCCCCGCCCACCGCACGCTCCTGGAGGCGCTCCGCCACCTCGGCCACATGGAGGTGAAGTGCGGCTGCGAGAAGGGCGATTGCGGCGCCTGCGCCGTGCTGCTCGACGGCATGGCGGTGGACAGTTGTCTGACGCTCGCCTGGATGGCGGCCGGCAAGGAAATCACCACCGTCTCCGGCCTCGGCGACCTGGACTCGCAGCATCCCCTGCAGAAGGCCTTCGCCGACGGCGGCGCCGCGCAATGCGGCTACTGCATTCCGGGCATCATCATCGCGGCCAAGGCGATCATCGACGAGCACCCGGAGCCCAGCGAGGACGACATTCGCTTGGGCCTCAGCGGCAACCTCTGCCGCTGCACCGGCTACACCAAGATATTCGAGGCCATCGCCGACGCCGCCAAGGAAATGCGCGCCGAGGGAGGTGCACCATGACCCGCACCGAGATCGATCCGGGGACGCTCGCCAACGTCCAGTTTCGTCAGGTCGGCAAGCCGCTGACCCGTACCGACGCGCCGGGCAAGGTCACCGGCCGGACGCCCTACGCCGGCGATTACGTGATGCCGAACATGCTGCACATGCGGGTGGTCCGCGCCGATATCGCGAGCGCCCGTCTCGCGCGTCTCGACGTGGCGAAGGCGAGGGCGCTCCGGGGCGTCGCCTGCGTGCTGACCGCCGACGATCTCGCCGACCGCACGGCGGCCACCGACATCCCCGGCCAGACCGGCCAGAAGCGGCTGGACACAGACCAGCCGATCCTGGTGAAGGACCGGGTCCGCTACTACGGCGAGCCGCTGGCGCTGGTCGCGGCGGAGACCCGGGACATCGCCGACCACGCGGCGGAGCTGATCGAGTTCGAGCTGGAGCCGATCCCCGGCGTCTACGACCCGCTGGAGGCGCTGAAGCCGGGCGCGCCCAAGGTCTACGGCTCGGACAACATCGTCGCCACGCGCAAGATCAAGAAGGGCGATGTCGAGGCGGGCTTCACCGAGGCCGACCTGATCGTCGAGAACACCTATCGCACGCCGTTCCAGGAGCACGCCTTCCTGGAACCGGAGGTGGGCCTCGCCTGGGTGGACGAGAACGACGTGGTCAACATCCGCATCTCTACGCAGGTGATCGAGCACTTCCGGCCCATCGCCGACGCCCTCGGCGTGCCGCACAACAAGGTCCGCGTGCGCGGCGCCCTGGTGGGCGGCGGCTTCGGCGGCAAGGAGGACCTGACCGTCGAGGTCTATCTCGCGCTTCTCGCCAAGCAGACCGGCCGGCCGGTACGGCTGGAATACTCCCGCGAGGATTCCTTCGTCGGCCACGGCAAGCGCCACCCCTTCATCCTGACCTACCGCACCGGCGTCACGAAGGAAGGCAAGATCACGGCGCTCGACGTGCAGATGATCGCCGACGCCGGGGCCTACGTGTTCCTGAGCCCCTACGTCGTTCTCTACGCGCTGGTGGCCGCACCCGGCCCCTATCGAGTCGACAACCTCAACGTCTTCGCTCAGGCCGTCGCAACCAACAACATGTACACGAGCGCGTTTCGCGGCTTCGGCGCGCTGCAGGCCTGCTCGGCCTACGAGCAGCAGATGGACGAGATCGCCAAGGCGCTCGGCATCGACCGCCTGGAGCTGCGCAGGCGGAACTACCTGAAGACCGGCGAGCCCATGTCCACGGGCTTCGTGCCGCCGAGCGCGATATGGACCGAGCAGTGCGCCGAGCAGGCCTGGGCCGCGCTGGGCGAGCCCACACCGGCGGACGGGCCGATCCGCACAGGCCGCGGCCTCGCCTGCTACCAGCAGAGCTACGGCCGCCTCACCTTCCTGCACGACACCTCGGAGGCCTGGGTCG